>CAYFRV010000081.1:0-10715 GCA_964345495.1 uncultured Bacteroidales bacterium
AGTGATCCTTTTATTTATTTTTTTGTTAAATAAAGGATTCGGACAAGATACAATTATAATTTCGCCATACGATACAGCAGCAATAAAAGCAATTCCTGAACGAATAGAGTCAATTATCAGACAAAAAGAAGAAGCAAAAAAACAAAAAAAATTAGTCATAGAAGAAGAAGGAGAAGAAATAAGTGTTGAACTTGATGGATTAATCATAGATGAAACAATTTCAAAAATCGGGCATGATTTTTATAAATATTATCAGGACTATTGGCGGCCTCCTGAAGGAGTGAAAAATTATACCATTTACATCGGAGAAAAACTCATGCCGGGAATGGGAAATCTTGTCTATATAAAAATAGATGATCAAAAAGTATTTGAAAATCGAATAACACCAAAAGACTATACCATTGAAAAAACAGCGCAGTACGCAACAAACAGAATAAGAGCATACCTGGAGCAAACCCTGCTCATCCAACAGCAACTTGAAGAAGGAGATATGAGCGGAACAGGAATTTATTAAACCCAATTAAAAACAAAACCAAATGAAACCACTATTTTTATCCCTGTTAACAACCATAATTTTGACCGTCTGTTCGATACAAGCATTTTCTCAGGACTATGTCTATCGGCCAAAAAATCCGGCATTTGGAGGAAATTATCTAAACTACCAGTGGCTTTTAAGTTCAGCCAACGCTCAAAACACGATAGAAGAAAAAAGCAGCGGAATGGATTTCTCTTCTTATGGCAGATATGATCCGATGAATAATTTTAAGGAAGATTTACAACGTAGATTTTTCGATGAACTATCCAGACAAATAGTTAACTCCTATTTCGGTGAAGGGGGTTATCAGGGAGAAAACATTGAAGACGGCAGCTATAGTTTTGGCAATTATGAAATAGATATCTTTACCGACAGTCAAGGATTAAACATTTTAATAAGAGATTTCGCCGAAGGTGGTGAGACCATTATAACTATTCCGAATTATTAACATTTATCCTGAAAGTAATTATGAAGTCCTTTTACTCCTTTATCACATCAATGCTTTTTGCATTCTCTTTTTTAATAATTAGTAGTTGCAGCCCCTTTTTTAAGCAACCATTAAAAACAAAACCAGCTCATCTTGGCGCTCAAACGGAAACTCAAAAAAGGCTGAATCAGCTTCCCCCTCCGCAGGAAAAAATTGTGGCAGCCGTATACAATTTCAGAGACAAAACCGGACAATATAAGCTTAGTGAAAGCGGTGGTTCATGGTCGACAGCAATAACTCAGGGTGCAACCTCAATTTTGATAAAATCCCTGGAAGAATCAAACTGGTTCATTCCTATCGAAAGGGAAGGTTTAGGAAATTTACTCAATGAAAGAAAAATAATACGGTCTAGCAGGGCCCACTATAATAAAGAAAGCTCCGGCTCAAACATTCCCCCTTTACTATTTGCTGGTATAATGCTGGAAGGAGGGATTATTTCATACGATCAGAACGTTTTGACAGGAGGCGTTGGGCTTAGGTATTTTGGAGCCGGCGGTTCAGGAGAATACCGGGAAGACCAGGTGACAGTTTACTTAAGAGCTGTATCAACAAGTAACGGGGAGATATTAAAAACCGTCCACGCCACAAAAAAGGTATTATCTCAGAAAGTTGATGGAGGATTATTCCGTTATGTAAAATTCAAACGCCTGCTTGAAACTGAAATGGGCTTTACATATAACGAACCTACGGAAATTGCTGTAAAATCAGCAATAGAAAAAGCCGTAGAAAGTTTGATCATAGAAGGTGTTTTTAATAATACATGGAAATTGAAAAATTCACAGGATATTAATTCAGAAGTAATACAATCATATATTGCCGATAAAGCAGAAAACGAAAAACAAGACATGTTTGGAATCGAACACAAGAACAGGCAATTCCCTTTTAACGCTCAACTTAACACAGGAATAGCAAGTTATTCAGGAGATTATAATCAACCAGAGCTTAAATCGGATTTTTCAATTCGATTTGGTTATAACTTTCATCCGAATATTACTCCCTCGCTAACTATTGGGAGATCTTATCTGGGTGCTAACAATTATTACAGTGATGTACTTAATCATATAGACCTGGGTGCAACCTATATATTCACTCCGAGGAAATCCTACTCTCCTTTTGTTTATGCATCTTTAGGTGTTACAACATCAGGAAAAAACCTTTCCTTCAACGAACAACTAAGAATGTCCGGTAACGATCTTTACGTACATTCAATTATCGGCGGAGGAATAGAATTTTTGCTCGGTGAAAAACGCAGATGGAGCATTAACCTTGGTGGGTATTTGGATTATATATTCAGCGATGAAGTTGATGGAATAATCCAGGGAAGATATAATGACTATTATTGGAAAGGACAGGTTGGAGGATCTTTTTATTTCTAATTCTGTAAGTTTTCATATTTTAGTCTCTCATAAGTTATACTCTCTTTGAAAGATGAATTATGATCTCTTTATTCTGCAATTGTTGAAGAATCACAACTTAATACTATCTACTTAGCAGTTCACAATTGGCTTTTTTGTATCCTCGTTTTTGGATAATTTTGATTGATTATGGTGTAATAAATCATCGTGCAACCCTGTAAAAAGCTAACAATTAAAATTTTAGGCTTACTGAAAGCGCCTAAATAAATTCTATCTGTAAAATTTACAAAATCTTTTCAGGAATAACCTCAGACCAACTTTCTACAAGTTCCACCCAATAAGATTTTATAACTTTTTTTAAAATAAATTGAATTTTTCTGAAAAAAAGTGGCTACAATTTTTGAAAAAATCTCTTTTAATAGATACAAACAATATCTAAAATGGAATATAGAAATTATACAGTAGAAGATTTTGTTCTCGATGATGAATTCAGAGCCAGGGTGCTTCACCCCCACTCAGAAAACATTCAACTCTGGAACAAAAGGCTATATGATCCATTAACCTACGAAAACCTGCATACAGCAAAAAAAATTATTCAAAGCAGCCAGCCCAGAGAATACAGTGTAGAACCAAAAGAGATTGAACAAGGCTTAACTCATCTAAGAGAACAATACCAACAAAAAATCTGCAAAAAACAAAATCCTTCTAATAATACATTTCTGAGGATATTAAAAATAGCTGTAGTTGCTTTACTATTTTTGTTTATTGGCAATCTAAAACAAATACAAGATACTCCGGATCAAATCCTTTATACCGCCACTGCAGAACAACCAAAAGAAGTAATACTGCCTGAAGGTTCAAAAGTAATTCTGGCCAAAGGTGCCAGAATTACTTTCAATAAAAACTGGCGTGATGAAGGCAAAAGAATAGCAAAATTACAAGGGAAAGCCTATTTTTCTATAAAAAAACGTCATTTCCAGGGAGAAAAAATAAGTTTTACAGTAGAAACCCCCAATATTCAGGTTGAAGTATTAGGAACAGAATTCAATGTAAATACAGATAACAATATTACCCAGGTGGTCTTAAATTCCGGAAAAGTAAAATTGAGCACTCTTGGTACGAATCAACAAATTACTATGAAACCCGGAGAGGTTGTAGAGTACTTTCATAATTTCCGAAAACTCGTACTCAAATCAAACACAAATCATAAAAAATATATTGCATGGATAGAGCCAATAACAAGCGGTAACCGTTCCAAAGCGGCAACTTTTTCAGCAAACAGCCCCTCTAAACAACACACGAAACAAATTGATCCCCCAATTTTTGGTACTTACAACACATTTTCATTAACAAATGCTATTCCGACAATGCCGGTATTTTTCCGTCCTACTCTGCCAAAAGCAAAAAATAATATAGCATATCAACAACAAACAGGAGAACACAATTCCTCTGAAGTTATGCAACAGGGCAAAGAAAATATTATAACCTCTTTCACAGAAGGAACCGGAAACACAATAAATACAGAACAAAAAGGAGCTAATAATAACATTGATGGGCTCAACAATCAAAACAATCCATTTAGTCTGCCGGAATTCGGTATCGTACAATACGGAAATTTCAACCAAATAAATATTAGTCAGGAAGGACTACTAAATAATGCAACATCTCATCAATATGGCAACATGAATAAAAGTGACATAACCCAGCTTGGCAACGATAACAAAATCATTACTTACCAAATCGGCAATGACAATAAAGCATACATAGAACAAATAGGAGAAAACCTTACATCAAAACAGCTGCAGGTCGGCTCACAAAATACAGCCGAAGCAAAGTTTGCAGGAAGCAACTATAGAACTCAGAGTGATAATGCAGAATGGTCAAGTTATCAGGAACAGATTGGTATGAATAATAAATCAATGCTACAAATCACAAACACATCGCCAAACACTAATGCTTATACCTTGCAGCATGGGAGGAGCAATAAAGTAAACAGTCAACTATCCGAAGATTACAACTACTTATATGTAATTCAGGAAGGCGAAGGAAACACAGCTAGCTCAGAAACTTATGAAGGAGACTTTAATGAAATTTACATCTATCAAACAGGAGAACAAAACAAAGTTGGAAATGGATGGATGCCAGGAGTAATACAAAGAGGAGCCCTTAACAATGTAAATATATACCAACAAGGAAAGGAAAATACAGCGACAACATCACAAACAGGACTAAACAATCAACTGAAAATCAAACAAAAAGACAACAAATAATTAAAAACAAAAACCCAATTGTTTAACTATTAAAATCAAAAGCTATGAAAAAAATCCTTTTACTAAGTGCAGCAGTTTTGTTAAGTGCAGGGATAGTCTTTGCACAAAGCAACAATGCCAGCACAGAACAAAATGGAGACGCAAACACTGCTATCCAGGAACAACAAGGCAACCATAACGATGCCACAATCAAGCAGGGGCACATAAGCCCGGGAATGTGGGAACAACATGGCGGCTATGCAGAACAATACCAGGAAGGTAGTTCCAACGAAGCTACAATTAAACAAAGAAGTGGCTCATGGGGCTCAGGAAACTGGAGTATGCAAGAACAGTTTGGCACAAAAAACAACGCGCAGGTTGTCAGTTGGAATGCCAACAATACCTCATGGCAATACCAGGAAGGTACTGAAAACTTAGCCAAAATTAACTTGTCCCAGCAAATGAATATAGCTTGGCAAGAGCAATACGGAACCGAAAACGATGCCTACACCACACTAGGAAATGGAGATGGAAATTTTGCATGGACCTATCAAGATGGATACAAAAACCTTGGCTTTGTGAAATCAGCAGGAAATAGCAACACTGCTGTCCTGGGTCAATTTGGAACCGAAAACAAAGCTGCAGCTAAACCATGGTGGAACGATGTTATCGGACCTTTCCCAGGACACGGAGGAGATGGTTACGCAGACTTTGGTATTTTGCAAATTGGCGACAATAACTTTGCTCACACCTATCAGGACGGCTACATGAACCTTGCTGTTTCTGTTCAGGAAGGGGATGAAAACACAGCTTTCACTACTCAGTTTGGATCAAACAACTGGGCTCCTATTTATCAATTTGGAACCGGAAACATGAGTTCTCACCTCCAAAACGGTGCATCAAACTTTGCTTTATCTTATCAGTATGGCGATGGAAACACAGCAGATATAGAACAAATCGGGAATAACAACATAGCTGCTCAGATGCAAGGCGGAATTAAAGAACATGGTTTGGTACAACAGGGCAACTTCAACACAGCCAACACCAAACAAGTTGGAAACTCCAACATAGCAGTAGAAGTTCAAGGCTCAATGCCTTTCCAATGGGGAGATTACAATACTTCTTCCGTAACCCAAACAGGAAATGAAAACATTGCAGGAGCTATGCAAGGTGACTTTTACCAGGTAGGAAGTTATAATGCTGTTGATATTGACCAGGCAGGGAATGAAAATCAAGCTTACATTACTCAACAAGGTAATATGAACAGTGCTACAATCAATCAGGCAAGTACCACCTGGCCTTCTGATTACAGAATGCACATGCAAGTTCAGCAAGGCGATGAAAATGATGCCCGTGCTTCGTCATATTCTGAAGGTAATTTTGGTTACCAGGAACAAATTGGCAATCGTAACCTTTCCATCCTTAATCAAGCTGGAAAAAATCATGAAGCCTTTACCTATCAACACGGAAATGACAACAAAACTACTGTTCATCAGCATTCTGCCTATGGCGATACCAGAAACCTTACTGAAATAGAAGTTTATGGTAATGAAAATGCTAACCGTGTTGCTCAGGATGGTTCCGATAACTACACTTATCTTGAAGTTGTAGGCGACGGAAATGTAGCACTTTCTGATCCAAACAATATATGGTCAGACGGAATCAGGCAAATTGGAGATCAAAACATTTCAAATGCCTATCAGTGGGGCAACATGAATAGCCTAACCATTGATCAGTTAAGCAACTATAACAACTCTATGATTATGCAAAACGGAAATGCAAACAGTTCACAAATTATTCAACAATAAAAACCCAATTGTTTAACTTAAAAATATGAAAATCATGAAAAAAATCACAAGTTTAATTATTGCAATGGTGTTATCAGCAGGTATTATTTATGCTCAGAATAACACAGCAAATACTCACCAGCAAGGTTCAAGCAACGCAGCTACTCAAACTCAGACTGGTGGAGACAATGACGGAAAAATCTTCCAGGGTAATTTCCAGGAAGGTTGGGACCAAAATGATGGAATAGCAAGCCAAACTCAAACAGGAAACAGGAACGTAGGAGAAATCAAACAAAGAAGCGGTTCATGGGGAAGCGGCAATACATCATTACAAACTCAAATAGGTGACGACAACCAAGCCTTCAGCACCATGTGGAACGCTGCTAACTATTCAGAACAAAATCAAACCGGTATGCGGAACTACACCAAAGTAAAAATCGCTGGTGATGGTAATACCGCTTATGTAAACCAAATCGGAAATGACCACAAAGCCCATACCGAACTTACAGGAGGAGTAGATAACAATTTTGCAAACACCTATCAAACAGGCGGTTCAAATATTGGTTACATGCAAGCAAAAGGCGATGGAAACTCAATGCACATCATTCAGCATGGCTCTATGAACAAAGCAGGCGAAGACCCATGGTATGGTGACAATGACGGTGATAATATCAAAAATGTAGGTATATTAATAGAAGGAGACAACAACTTTGCCCAGGAATATCAACAAGGAGACAAAAACAAAGCCACTTATGGAGTTTACGGATATAGTAACATATTTTACGGCACACAAGTTGGTGATGAAAACATCTACAAAATTGATCAGTACAACTGGAAAGATGTAGATAACTACCAAAATTATGTAACTACAGTACAACAAGGCAACCTGAACGAAGCCTATGGCAAACTGAAAGGTGACATGAATGTTATTCAGTTTCTACAATCAGGAGATGAAAACCTGATTGAAGGTTTAACCACACCAGAATTTAAGTTTGAAGGTGATAACAGCTACGTTAAAGTCAGGCAATATGGCACAGAGAACATCACTAAAGGTGAGGTCCATAATATGAGTGGAAATGTCGATATTTATCAGAGTGGGACTGAAAACTTAACAGAAGTTAAAATTGGCAACAGCCTGTTATGGCATAACATGGTTGATGTTGATCAGATGGGAATGGAAAACTACGCCAAAGTTCAACAAACTACCAGTGGTAATGACGCAACAATTTACCAAAATGGCAATTCCAACAGTTCAACAGTGATTCAACATTAATCATGTTCTAAGCAGGAGGTTTTCAAGCCTCCTGCTTACTCTTTATCACTTATAAGTGTGTTGAAAAAATATAATAAATCAAAGAAATGTTGTACACTATGAAACTTGCAGGAATATTGGCACTCTTTTTTATTACCTGTAGCACTGGTTTTTCTCAGAGTCTTCAATCTGAGGAAGAAGAGCTTCTAAGAAGCTTGAACGGTGAGTATTCTGCAAATGATATATACCCTGAAATTGAAACATTTTATTTTCAACAAAATTCTAAAACAACAAACAAATCAAACGTTCATATAGCACAAACCGGAAAAGACAACGCCTCTCAGATTCTTGTTATCGGCAATGGCAATAACACAGAGCTTTTCCAGAAAGGAAATAAAAACTCATATAAGCTGGAAATGACAGGAAACAGAAACACAACTAAAGCTTTGCAGATAGGTAGCGAAAACTATCTGGAAGATATAATTCTAAGCAACAACAGTTTTCGTGAAACAATCCAGATAGGTTATGGGAATACGATTTATAATGAAGGGATACAAAGCATTCCAATGACTATTCAGCAAAAAGGAGTTAATATGAAGGTTAAAATAAATGGAAGGCCTTAATTATTTATATTTTAATTTTTCTTTAAATTCAGTTCAAAATAAAAATGTCCATCCGACCGATGGACATTTTTAAACCCAATTGTTTAACCAAAAATTCAGCCAGAAAGCTAAATATTTGAATTTAAATATACGTAATTTTTTTGTAAAAGTTTTACTTTTCGGAAAAAAAGTAATATTTTTGGTATAAATAGATGTCTCCAAAATTTTTTTGTTCCTTACTTAATAAAACTAAAAAAATGTTACGATTAATACTTCCATTATTTTTTATCTATGGAAATTTTTTTATGGAAAGTTCCTATTGTCAGGAGACATCATGTTTTCTTCCAAAAATTCAAAGCACAGAAAGCAACGGAATTATTTTACTTGAAGCGAAACTAATTAACCTGAACAATCAAACTGAAAAAAACTTATCTTATAAATTCACGGTTAAAAAAACAGGTAAATCAGGAACAAGCAACAGCGCTCAATCCGGTAACTTTTCAATAGCTGAACTTGACAGTGTAACACTTTCAAAAGTTTCTATTCAGGTTCAACCCGGAGATGTATGTACCGGTAATTTGAAAATATTTCAAAACAAACAATTCATACTTGAAAAAAATGAGAAATTTATTACACCCGTTAAGAGGACTAATCACTTATAATATGCTAAAAATTAAATTCAATGAAATGCTTATTTGCAAATTATAGACTGGATGTTCAAGCTTTTTGATTTTGTTAGCTAGCCATCCAAATTAACAAAAACCACTAAAAAATATTAATTAAACCCTATTCAGATGAATTTCACAGGCAAAAACAGAGCACTTAAAATACTCTCTATATTTCTTCTTATTGGCTTAATCTGTACATCATGTACTGAAGACAGAATTAGTCCGGAAATTACAGGATCAATAAAAGGTTCCATAATAGATTCAGATACGCAAGATCCTATCAAATATGTAGAGATATCAACAAACCCGGCAACAGAAGTGCTACTTACTGATGAAAATGGCGAATTTGTTCTTGAAGAAATAGAAATTGGTGAATATAAAATACTGATTAATAAAGACGAATATGAAAATAAGATGTTAAATGCTAAAGTAAAAAAAGAAGATACTACTTTCATTAATGTAATCCTTAAAAAAAAAGCCTCAGCAAGCAACAATAATCCACCAGAATTTTTAAACAATTATAATCCTCAAAGTGGTTCCACTAATGTCCCCACCTCTTTAGAACTATCATGGCAGATGAAACAATCAGAATCATCTGACAGTTTGAGCTTTGACATATTACTTTACCGATCAGATTCTCAAACACAGGAAAAAATTGCCACAAACCATAAAGACACTACAATTCAAATTGAAGAATTAAATTATAACACCGTTTACTATTGGCAGGTTATTGCAAAAAACGAATCTGGAGACACTGCACACAGTAAAATACAAAACTTCAAAACCCAACAGATCCCTCAAGCTTCTTTTTTCTATTCAAAAAAGATAAACGGGAACTACGAAATTATGGGATATAACATTGAAAGCGGTTCAAGTACAAGAATCACTTATAATTCTTTCAGAGATTGGGCTCCGAAACTGAACCATACCAATGACAAAATAGCATTTGTATCTGATTCTCTGGTGAAAAACCATATTTTCACAATGTCTAAAAACGGGCAAAATATTCAACAAGTCTCAGACATTCCTGTTGCCGGATATAACAATTACGGCAATGCTTTTGCCTGGAATGACAGGACAGGACATATCTTTTTCAGCCACTACAGCTATTTATATAGAGTTAATCAAGACGGAACAGGGCTGAGCAGTATAACAACAGCACCAGCTGACAGGCATTTCAGAGAAACAGACATCTCTCCCAACGGTCAAAAAATTATCGCAATAACCATTGGCGAAGAAAGTTATACAAATGAAATTTATTTAATGGACATTGATGGAACTAACATGACACAGGTAATCAGCGATATCGAAGGTACAATCGAAGCCCCCGCTTTTTCTATTGATGGCAAAGAAATTCTCTTCACACATGATATATCAGGACATGAGGCATTAGATGGAAGGCAGCTTAACAGTCATATTTTTAACTACAATTTCAATTCGCAGGATACTACAGATTTATCCGTCAATAAACCTCTGGGAACAAACGACCGGTATCCAAGATACTCGAATACCGGTGACAAAATTGTGTTTGTTAATGTACGTAACGATAATTCGACACCACCAGAAATATGGATGATGGATATAGACGGAACCAATCGTGAAAAACTAATCTCCAACGCAACCTTGCCTCATTGGTAGTAGTTTTTAGGCACATTCAGAAGTAGAGGTAAATTTAAAATCAGCATCAATTTTCTAATGAGAAGGCAGTCCGCAGTGGCAGAAAGTAGCCGGAATATGCGACATGTGAAGGAGAGATTAATGATTTTAAGAAATTTGTATC
>CAYFRV010000082.1:0-10657 GCA_964345495.1 uncultured Bacteroidales bacterium
GATATACCCATGGACAATGCTCAGCTTCGTATAGAGTTATTTAATGCCGATTATCTTAATATTGTAGAACTGAATACCACCGGAGATAATGAAAATTATATAAAAGGGGATTCGGAGTCGCAGTACATGCAAAGTGAAGTATTCAATTTGTTCATCAAGTGTTTTGAAAACAGCAACAGTCTTTACGAATTTTATGGTGCTACAAAGTATAATTTGAGAAAGATAGTACCGTTGAAAAATGAGTTGACTAAAAAATTAGAAGCACTTCAGTCAATTTCCGATCTGGATGAATTGAAGAATCATATAAAAAGTATATTTTTGGGGGAAGAATTTTTAGAAAAGTTATATGCTACTGATTCAAATTGGGAGGAAAATTGGGAGAAATACCTGAATAAATTAATTGAGGTAAATAAAGGTTTAATTGGCATAACGGATAAATGTATTGATGAGCAGCGAATTCTTTGGGTAATTGGATATTAAAATTATTAAATAATTATTATGTATGGCAGAAAATAAATTTCCTGAAACTTTTTATGTAGAAGCTTCACAATCTACTCCAGAGATTAAACTTGATAAAGAGAATAGCAAAATTGAAATGTCAGGGAGGTCACTCCCTGAAAATGTGAAAGAATTTTATGGTCCTGTAATAAATTGGTTGGAAGAATATATTAAAGCTCCAAATGATAAAACGAAAATTGTTTTAAATTTTGAATATTTCAATACTGCTTCATCCAAGATGATTATGGATATATTGGAAAAAATAAAAGAAATAAAGGAGCAGGGAAAAGAAATTGATGTGGATTGGTACTATATTGAAGAAGATGATGATATGCTGGAAGCAGGGGAGGATTATTCCGAAATTACAGAAGTGCCATTTAATTATATTAGTTACGAATAATGATTAACAATAAATTTTTATGTTAAATCAACGATTGCTTATAAAGAAACTGAATGATTCTATCGGACAGGACCTTGTTCATCTTAAAGGGACAGTGAAAACTCCTGAAATCATTCTTGATAAAAATCAAGGTAAAATAGAATTACAGGGAAGATCAATACCGGAAGATGCGAAACAACTATATAATCCAATTATTGCCTGGTTTAGCAATTATATAATGAATCCCCAAAAAGTTACCAGAATTGTTTTTAAGCTGGAGTATTTTAACACAGCTTCATCTAAGATGATTTTCGAACTTATAGGATATGTTAAAAAATTGAAAGAAAATGGGAATGATTTTAGAATAGAATGGCATTATCTTGAAGATGATGATGATATTCTTGATTCCGGAGAAACGTTTCAGGAAATAACCGGGCTGCCTTTTGAATTTTATTCTTATGAATGAAATCCTAATCCACAAATGTTGGACGGAAGTTAATTTACTTATGATCATTAATATTTTCTTTTAGCGGCAAGTAGAAGTAAAATTCAGTTCCTTTATTTTTTGCTGAGATAAGTTTTATTTCTCCTCCCATTTTATTTATCAAAGCTTTAGTAATGGCTAATCCCAAACCAGTGCCTGAATAATGTTTGGTGTTATTATTTTTGATTTTGCTGAATCTTTTAAATATCTCTTTTTGTTTTTCTTGCGGTATTCCTGCTCCTGTGTCTTTAACGAAGAAATATATATAACCAGGGTTTTCTTCTTTTAAATAGTAACCGAACCTTATGTGGCCTTTTTCTGTAAATTTAAAAGCATTATCAATTAGATTATAGAGCACTTGTTTTAACCTGTTCTTATCAGCAAGAATTTGAAAGTTATCAGAATTTTGTTTTTCTAAGTCAAATTGGATACCTGTCTTCCTTTGTTGTTCATAGTATTTTGTTGCAAACGCGTTATGTACTTCATTCAATAATTTATTTATGAAAATACTTTCAGTTTTTATGTTAATTTCATCGCTCTCAATTTTAGAAAAATCTATAAGGTCATCTATTAAATGCAATAAGACGTTGGAGTTTTCTTTTATTTGATTAATAAGTTCTTGCCTTTCTTCCTTAGAAATATCCGGATCTTCTATAATGTCACTAAAACCGACAATTGCATTCATGGGGGTTCTAATTTCATGTGAGATATTAGCGAGAAACGCTGATTTAAGTTTATCTGCTTTTTCAGCCTTTTCTTTTGCCGACTTCATTTCTTTATTGGCTTTTTGTAATTTTTTTAGGTGTTTCTTTTTATTGTGGTAACTATTATAAATAAGGATTGCTATAATAAAGAGCATTATAAAAGTGACTAAGAGTAGATTTCGCTGAAATCTTTGAGTTTCTATCTTTTTTTCTTTTCTTAAATTTTCAATTTCTTGTTCTTTTTGTTCTGTCTTATATTTACTTTGAATTCTGGCAATTTTTTCTTTACTTTTAATATTGGAAAGGGAATCCTGAAGTTTATGAAATTTTTTATAAGATTTATAGGCTTCTTTAAAATTTCCAATATTCTTATGACAGACAGACAGTAATTGATATAATTCCATTTCTAATTCGGCATCTTTAACTATATTGTTATATTTAAGGGCTTTTTGAACATACTTTAGTGCAGAATGGTAGTTATCTAAATCGTATTCATTTTTCCCTAAATATTGATATGCTATGGCCAATCCTTTTTGATAGTTTTTCTTTTCAAAGGTATCAATGGATTCTTTTAAGTATTGGATTGAAAGAGAATATTTTCCCAGTTTATAGTATAATTTTCCCATATCCAGTTTTGCCTCTGCTATGCCTAAATTAAAACCAATTTTTTTGTAAAGGTTTAATGTTTTATTAAAACAGGAATCGGCTTTATTATAATTACCCATTTTGAAATAGGTAAAACCAATGTTGTGAAACCTGGAGGCAATTAATTTCTGGTTGCCTTCATTTTGGGCTTGTTCAAGAGATTTATGGAAAGCCTTTAGTGCGCTCTGGTAATCCTTAAGTTTAATATGAAGGTACCCGATATTACCTAAAATCCCAGAAACTTTATTTGGCAATCCGGTTTTTGTATAATATTTTTCAGCTTTATAGAATGCATCAAGTGCTTTTGGGTATTCACCTGTTCTTTTGTAGACAATACCTTTGAACCGGCTTGTTTTCCCTATACCATATGTGAAATTTTTCTGTTCAAATAATTTATGCGCTTTATCATAGTAATATAGTGTGCTGTCATAATTATTTCGCCGCCAATAAGTAATTCCAATGCGGAACAATGTATAAGCCTTGCCTTTTAGATTTTTAGAGTTTGTGTAAAGTTTTTTTGCTTTTATTAATTTGTTGTACGCCTCTTTAGGCTTGTCCTCGTCAATTAATTGTAATCCGGTTAGATAATAATATGCTGCTAAACCTGATTCATTGTTTTTTATTTTTGATAGCTTATGAATTGTATCTCGTATTTGGGATAATTTTTTGTGTTCAGTTTGATACCAATTATACTTGCCTTTACAGATATAGGCTTTAATCAATTTGGAGGTGTCGTTCATTTTGTTTGCAATGTCAAAAGCTTTTTTATGATAAGATGCTGCTTTATAGGGATTTTTCGGGAGAAGTAATTCAGACAAGGAACAATTTAATTCAAATTGCTTTTCTAAATTTGTCTTTTGCCCCAGTAGATTTTTTAAACTATCAATTGTGCTTTGTGAAAAAGAGTTAAAGTTAGCAAAAAGAAATACTACAGAGAGAAATATTTTTAGCCATTTTATCTTTTGCCTGCTAGTTGAATTACATATCATATATAGTATAAAAAAATGTCAAATCCCCAGGAAAAATTATACCAAATGAATTTATTTTTTATTTTTAGGTAAAGAGAGTGTGAATGTACTGCCTTCGCCATTTTTGCTTTTAATATTTAAATCGCCGTTATTCCTTTTGGCAAAATCAAAACAAAGATTTAATCCGAGCCCGCTACCTTTCTCTCTTCCCGTTCCGTATGTTGTGAAAAATTGTTTTTTGTCCTGTATTTTTTCCAAATTTTCCTTATTTATTCCAACTCCGTTATCTTCAATGCTTAAAAAGACTGTGTCTTCTTTCGTTTCAGAATATATGCTTATTTTTCCTCCTTTATTTGAGAATTTAATTGCGTTATTTATCAGATTTCTTATAATTGTTTTAATCATGTTATTATCCGCGTAGGCCATTAAATCGGTTGACAAATCGTTTTCAATGGTAATGTTTTTGTTACTCGCTAAAGAGTTCATTAATTCCAGGTTCTCTTCAACAAGGTCATATAAATTAATTAATTCAGGATGAAAGTCAAGTTTATCTCTTTGTTTTCTTGACCAGTAAAGTAAGTTCTCTAATAAATTGTAGGTTTGATCTGCTGCTGTTTTTAACGATTGTAATGATTTATCTGAAATTTCTTTGTTATTTGCCCTGTCTTCAAAAATTATATCCATCATGCTTTTTATGCCTCCTAGTGGTGCTCTCAGGTCATGAGAAATAACTGAAAACATTTTGTCTTTTGTGGCATTGGATTCCCTTAATTCTTCGGCTTGAGTTTGTATTTTGTCATGGGCGGCTTTTAATTCGAGATGAGTTTGAATTCGCATCATTAATTCATCTTGATTAAATGGTTTTGTGATGTAATCAACACCCCCGGCTTTAAACCCTTTAATTATATCTTCATTGGAAGTTTTGGCGGTAAGAAAGATCACCGGAATATTTTTAGTTTTTGAGTTCTTTTTTAACTCATTGCATACTTTATAACCGTCGATTTCCGGCATCATAATGTCTAAAAGAATAAGGGAGGGCATTATTTTTGGAGCAATATCGAGGGCTTCATGGCCATTCTTTGCAAGAGCAATCTGATAATCCCTGTCTTTAAGCATATTACCCAGTAATTTTAAATTCTGCATGCTATCATCGACTACTAATATTACTGAGTCTTCAGGTTTAAAATATTCAGTCATGGGAAAATTTTTAACTGTTTTGATTATAAAAATAAAAAATATAACAGATTAATTTGTAGATGATCCTTCTTTTATTAAACTATAAATTTCATAGAATTTCTGTAGCTGATTCTGAAGATTCTCAATGTCAAAATTATCAAGATGAGAGGATAGTTCTTTTATATAATCATCCCAAATATCCAGTAAATATTTATCCTGTATTTGTTTTAATTCATTTACAAACTTTTCAATCTCAAAAATAATTAAGTTGTCTTTTATCTGATTCCATAAGGGGAAAACTTCCTTATCCAGAGTTAAAATGAGGTTATCATATTCTTCTGGTTTTAATTCATTTATCTGTCGTGTTTTTTTCTCTTGTGCTGATTGATATAGTTTGTTTTTCTGTTTATAGGGAAGAAATTTTTTTAATTTTCCATAGAGTTCATTTTTAGTTACAGGCTTCTTTATAAAATCGTCAAAAATAGTTTTGGCCTGATCAGCTTCCTCGTCCAAAGTTGCAGCTGTAAATGCTAATATTGGAGTTTTTCTGTTTTTATGTTCTGCTCTTACAGTAGCAGTTGCTTCAAAACCGCTCATATCGGGAAAACGTAAATCCATTAAAACAATGTCCGGGGTGTTAATTTTAAGTATTTTAAGTGCTTTTTCAGCACTTTGTGCTTCTATAATTTCGATTTTATCTGAATCTAATAATTTTCTTACTGTTTCAATATTATATTGTATGTCATCAGCAACGAGAATTGTAGCCGGCTCAAATTCAATGTCTGTTTCATCTTTCTGATTTTGTGTATGTTCAATTTCTTTTAATTCCCCTTTTTCAACATCCGGGAGAATAATAGTAAATTTAGAACCCTTACCAATGCGGCTGCTTAGGTTGATTTCACCGTTCATGTTTTCTACCAGTTTACTTGTAATGTTCAACCCGAGTCCGGTTCCCTCGTATTTTCTGGTATCTTGTCCATCTTTTTGTTCAAAAGCATTAAAGATGTGCTTTTGTTGTTTACGTGGAATTCCGATTCCGGTGTCCTCTACCACCATTTTTAAATCGTAGAGGTCATTGTTTTTTGATTTGGCTTCAAGCTTAAGGTTAATATGTCCTTTCTCTGTAAATTTTATGGCATTTCCCACAAGGTTGAAAAGTATCTGTCTTATCCTTACTTCATCTAATATTAGTACTTTGGGTAATTCAGGACTAATGTCAATTAATAATTCAAGATTTTTTTCTTTTATTTTCTTATCAAATATGTGTTGTATATCTTCAATAATTGTAGGTAATTGCACCGGTTGTCTGTCGATTTGAAGCTTTCCGGCTTCAATTTTTGATAAATCAAGAATATCATTAATTAGAGCCATAAGCGTTTTACCACTTGAAACAATAGACTCCATATAACTTTTGTGTTCATGATTTTCTAGCTTATTCATCAGTACCTCACTGAAACCAAGGATAGCATTCATTGGTGTTCTTATTTCATGAGACATATTTGCAAGGAATTCACTTTTTGCTTTTGATGCTGTCTCTGCCTTCTCTTTTGCTTTTTGGAGCTGTTTCTCGTGTTTTTTTCTTTGAGAAATATCTCGTATTGTACCGACTTTCTTTTTTGGCCTCCCTTTATCATCGTATAAAAGCCTGACAGAATAGGAGGTTATTATTTTTTCCCCGTTTTTTTTCAAAAGTGTAACTTCAAAATCACTGACTTTCGTTTTTTTCTTCAGCTTATCAATTAATTCTTTGCGTTCATGAGGTTCTGCATATATTTTAAAAACCGGACATTCAATTAATTCTTCTCTTGTATAACCAGTCAATCGTTTAATGGAAGGACTTATTTCCGTAATTCGCTCTGATTCAATATCAACTTCAATGTAAACATCGTATATGCTTTCAAGAATATATCTGTATTTTTTTTCGCTTTCCACAGATTTTTGTTCTGAATATTCACTTTTCTTTTTTAAGGAAAGCTGAACCTCCTTTAATTCGATAATATTTGCCAATTCAGACGATAATGTTATTAGTTTATCATTCCATTTTCGTTCCCGGTAATCTTCATAAATAATAAAACCAGAAGGGTTGGAGGGATTTCCACAGGCTGTTATCAACAGCGATTTTGTTAAAGCAAAATTCTGATTATCAAAAGCGTGTAAATCTGAAATATCCGACTGTTTAAACGCATAGGAGCCTGCATTATTTATTTTATTTAAAAGCCAATTGGGGTAACTGCAATTTTTTTCTTCATTTTTATTGTAATTCCATTGTTCTATACATTTAAATTCATCCTTATTAGTATTATAAACTAAACTTATTCTGGAGAGCGATAAGCCTTCCCCGAATTTTTTCAGTAGCTTTGATATTACTGTTTTTTCATTTGATGAATTAATAGCAATTTCCCAAATTTCTGACTTTAATTGATTATAAAAATTTTCCCGGTCGGGTTCTTCTTCTTTAGTTGAATATTGTGTGTTTGAAAATTCGTTCCAAATTATTAGTAAACAGGCTTTTCCTTCGAAATTAACTTTTTCGAAAGAAGCCACTCCATGTCTTGTTTTTTTATTCTTGTCCTGAAGTTTTAATTCTTTTTCTCTTATATTTCCTTTTTGGTTAATTTCCTCCAGAAAGTCAGAATGAAGTTTATCAATAAAATTTAGATTCAGTTCTCTTGTCGTTTTGCCAATTACTTCTTCTCTTGAATAGCCATAAAAAGAAAGAAAGAATTCACTTGTTTCTGCTATTTTTCCTTCTTCTAAAGTGGTAATGACAAGAAAAATCCCTTTTAGATGCAAAACCTGTTGGGGTTTTATATTTTGGTCGTTATTAAACATTATTGATATGGTTAAGTCTAATCCTCAGAAATCAAAGTTAAAAATAAATAAAATTATATACCTTTTGGAAAAACTTTAAAATACCTTTTTAAACATTTATCTTTATCTTGAATTTTTACGTTAGAATAGGATATAAGTTTATTTTTGAGGAGCAAATTATAATATTTTGATTTTGTTTGATTTATAAAAATTTTACCGAAATGATATAAAAAAATGATTTTAAGTAAAAAGAAAGCTATTTTTTTATAAGTCAATAAAAAATTATACTTTTGCAGTCTATTTTAAGTATCTATAAATAATGTCTAATAAATTAAATTTTTAAAAACGTAGATGAGTAAACAAGAAGAAGAAAAAACACGAGAAGAAGCTGTTAATAAGGAATCACAGGAACAGCAGAAGACTCAGGAAGAAAAGCAGGCAGAAGAAAAAGTAAAAGAATTTGAGACATCTGATGATGATGCACCTCAAAAAAACTTTATTGAAACTGCAGGAACAGACAATGCGCCTGAGGTAGAAGAACAAGAAGAGGTTGACTGGGAAAACATTGATCAGGAGATCGATGATTATGACCCGGAAGAAAGAAAAAAGTATGAACAGATTTATGATCAGACCCTTTCAACAATAAAAGAAAAAGAAGTTGTAGAGGGTACAGTTGTATCTGTTACTAAAAAAGAAGTTGTAATCAATATTGGTTACAAATCCGAAGGTGTGGTAAGCCGAAGCGAGTTCCGTCACAATCCCGATTTAAAGCCTGGTGATAAAGTTGAGGTTTATATTGAAAACCAGGAAGATAAAGACGGACAACTCATTCTTTCCCACAAGAAGGCAAGAACATTAAAGGCTTGGGAAAGAGTAAACAAAGCCCATGATAATGACGAAATTATACAGGGTTATATCAAATGCCGAACTAAAGGTGGTATGATTGTAGATGCCTTTGGTATTGAAACCTTCCTCCCCGGCTCACAAATAGATGTTAAGCCTATTCGTGATTATGACGCTTATGTAGGAAAGACAATGGATTTTAAAGTGGTGAAGATAAACCATGAATTCAGAAACGTTGTTGTTTCCCATAAAGCCATTATAGAGGAAGAACTAGAACAGCAGAAGAAAGAAATTATTTCAAAATTAGAAAAAGGTCAGGTACTGGAAGGTACTGTTAAGAATATAACATCTTATGGTGTATTTATTGATCTGGGTGGTGTTGATGGTCTCATTCACATCACGGATCTCTCCTGGGGCCGGGTAAACCATCCGGAAGAGATTGTAGAACTGGATCAGAAGCTTAATGTAGTAATACTTGATTTTGATGATGATAAAAAACGAATTGCACTTGGATTAAAACAACTTACGCCACATCCATGGGATTCCCTTGATCCAAACCTTAAGATTGGTGATGTTGTGAAAGGAAAAGTTGTAGTGCTTGCCGATTATGGTGCTTTTGTTGAAATCCAACCCGGTGTTGAAGGTTTGATCCATGTTTCGGAAATGTCATGGTCACAACATCTAAGAAGTGCACAGGAATTCCTGAAAGTGGGAGATGAAGTGGAAGCACAAATTCTTACATTAGATAGGGAAGAGAGAAAAATGTCTTTGGGAATCAAACAATTGAAGCCAGACCCATGGGAGAATATTGAAGAAAAATATCCTGTAAATAGTAAGCATAAAGCTATTGTCAGAAACTTCACCAATTTTGGTGTTTTTGTTGAAATTGAAGAAGGAGTTGATGGTTTAATCCACATTTCAGATCTTTCATGGACTAAGAAGATTAATCATCCTGCAGAATTTACATCTATAGGTGAAGAAATCGAAGTCGTAGTTCTTGAAATAGATAAGGACAACAGAAGATTAAGCTTAGGCCATAAGCAGCTTGAAGAAAATCCATGGGATGTATTTGAGGATGTATTTCAGGAAGGAACAATCCATGAAGGTACAGTGATTGATGTCTTTGACAAAGGAGCATTAGTTGCATTGCCTTATGGTGTTGAAGGCTTTGTTTTCCCGCGTCATATTGTTAAAGAAGATGGTACAACTGCAAAAGTTGACGAAAAACTGCAGTTCAAAGTAACCGAATTTAACAAAGAAGGTAAAAAGATAGTTGTTTCTCACAGAAGAGTTTATGAGGACGAAAAGAAGAAAGAGAATAAAGAGAAGACTCAGAAGACAAGAAAGAATGTGAATAAGATAAATAAGAACAGTGAGAAAACTACGCTGGGTGATGTATCTAACTTAGCTTCCTTAAAAGACGAGATGGAAGGTCAAAGTAAAAAGGCTGAGCCAAAAAGTGAGGCAAAGAAAGAGGAACCTGCAGAGGAACAGAAAGAAGCAAAATCAGAGGAAAAGTCCGATGAGAAGGTAGAAGAGAAGCAAGAGGAGAAGAAAGAAGAGAACGTGGAGAAAGAAGAGAAAGCGGAGAATAAGGAAGAACCTACCAACGAAAAAAAATCGGATGAGGATAAGGAAGAGAATAGTCAGGATAACGAAGAAGAGAAAGAAGAAAAGTAAATCCATAATCTTTTAATAAAAAGATGGAATTTAATATAGAAAAACAGGATAATTATACTCTGGTTCAGGTATTAGCTGAAAAACTGGATACAAATGTTGCTCCCAGCTTAAAGTCGGAATTGGTACTTATTTCCGGAAAAGGGGAGAAAAACATTATTCTGGATTTGAATAAGGTGAAGTATTGTGATTCTTCTGGTCTTAGTGCTATATTAGTAGCAAACAGACTTTCGAAAAATGCAAGCGGAACTTTTGTTCTAACCGGTTTAAATGAAGCTGTAGACAGGTTGATCACTATTTCACAACTTGACACCGTTTTGAATATAGCATATTCTACCGGTGAAGCCGAGGATATTATTCAAGTTGAAGAGGAAAAACGAAGAAAGTCAGATTCTTCTGAAAATGGATAAAATGTGAAGTTTGAATTAACAATTTTAGGAAGCAGTTCAGCTTTACCTACTTCAAAAAGAAA
>CAYFRV010000083.1:0-10517 GCA_964345495.1 uncultured Bacteroidales bacterium
TTCAATAGGTGTATCCACTCATATTTTTCAATCCAAATCATTATCTTTGCAAACGGAGTTTATATAATAGATGAGATGAATAAAATGTACTTCGCATACAAGTATCTGATTATACTTTCCTTCGGCTTTTTGTTCTTATCTTCGGAATCTGCTTTCGCTCAAAAAACCGATTCACTGAAAGCAGCGTTGCAAAACACCGGCGGTAAAGAAAAGATCAATCTGCTGAACAGGCTTTCGGATCATTATTTGCTTGAAAACCCTTCTAAAAGCATTCAATACGGGCAGAAAGCGCTCACCCTCGCTAAAGAGACTAAAGATACAAACCTAATGGCTCATGGTTATCTGAATATCGGGCATGCTTTCCGTTATCAGTCAAGCTACCAGGAGGCGCTGGACAGCCTTTATCGTACTATTCCAATGATTGAAAATATTGATGCCTCACTACGAACCCAGATACTCAACCTGATTGGCATGCTGCACCAGGATCTTGGACATGATACGATTAGCACCAAAGCATTCATAAATAAGATCAAATCAAATCAGAATCCAGATTACATCAGCAAAAACATAAAAATTTTAAGTAAATTAACCAGTTTCTACTATAACAATAAGAATTACAGCAAAGCGCTTTCCTATGCCTTTAGACTGGCAATATTCCAGAAAATTGATAACGATACCCTGGCGTTAACCAGGACAATGAATCAGATATGTTCTTACTACCTGAAACTTAATATGTACAACCGGGCGCTACGTTATGGCAATATAGCTTTTAATTATGTATCCTCCGAAAATAAAAATGATACCCTCAAAGCCACAATTTATAATAATCTGGGCAAAGCTCATTTAAACCTGGAAAACACAGAAAACGCAATCAGGGCTTTTAACAAATCAAACAATATTGCTCAGCGCTTAAAGGATACTTCGCTTATGATAAACAATGCGTTATCATTGGGAACAATTTATGCAGAAAAGGGAAATCATCAAAAGGCACTACAATATTTTTACACAGCTTCTGTGCACTCAAAAAAACTGAAGCTTAAAAATACGCTGGCTAATATCTTAATTGAAAAAGCCAAATCTCTAATAGAAGCAGAACAATATACAAAGGCTGCGCAAGCTTTAAAACAAGCAGAGCAACAGGCAGATAAAGAAAACCTTGAGGCTTATGCTTCTGCCTATCATACTTTATCAAAACTATATGAAAAACAAGGTTCCCCGTCAAAAAGCCTGCATTACCTGAAAAAATATATCGCTTACAAGGATTCGCTAAACCGCGAGGAAAAAGAACAAGCCATTGAAGAGGTAAAATCAAACTACGAGGTGGATAAAAAGGAACAACGGATTAATCTGCTTCAAAAAGATTCGCGCATTAAAGAACTTGAGCTTTCACGGGAAAAAGCACGAATAACTATCCTGATCATTGGTTTATCAGCACTGGTGGTGGTTGTTATTTTAATCGTCATTTTATACCGAAACAAGATAAAAACCAATCGTGTACTGGCTGTTCAAAACCACCAGATAAAAGAACAAAACGAGGAACTGAATATCATTAATGAACGGTTGCTGGAAACAGAAAAACACCTGAAAAAGAGCAATGCTACAAAAGACAAGTTCTTCTCTATCATTGCCCATGATGTTAAAAGCCCGTTAAATGCTTTTCGAAGCATCATTTATTCACTGAAAAACAGCAAAAAACAAACCCCGGAGACTATTTTCAATTACCTGGATGAACTGGATTACTATTCTTCCGCCACCATGGAACTATTGAATAATCTCTTGCTCTGGGCCAGGTCACAGGATGAAGATATAGAACCGAATTACGAGGAGGTAGATCTTATTGAAGTGATTGTAGCATCAAAAAACAATATGTATAACAATTTCCAGAAAAAGGCAATAAAGATAGATACACCAGAAATCAAAAAAATGCTTGTACCTACGGATCGGAACATGGTAGAGTTTATTGTCCGAAACCTGCTTAACAATGCCATAAAATTCACACCGGTAGGAGGTCATATAAAGATAGAGCTAATAAATCAAAACCATGATGTTATTTTTTCCGTAATAGATAATGGAAAGGGAATGGATTCAAAAACAAAACAAAAGATTGAAAACAAAGAATACATTTCAAATCCCGGAACAGAAAAGGAAAAAGGAACGGGACTCGGGTTGTCTATGTGTCAGTATTTCTTAACAAAATTAAACGGAAAAATGAATGTTATAAGCGAAAAAGGAAAAGGCACAAGGATTGATATTTTTTTATCGAATGCAATGAAAGAAAACGAATGAAAGAAGAAAAAAAAATAATAATAGCTGACGATCATCCCCTTTTCCGCGTTGGTGTGAAAACGCTCATTGAAAACCTTAATGGATATCAATTGGTTGGAGAGGCAAACAATGGCAAAGAAGCCATTCAGCTTTTAAAAAATAATTCGACAGACATAGCCATTTTAGATATTGACATGCCTGAGCAAAATGGAATAGAAGTAGCCAGGTATATAAAAGACAAGTCCCTAAATGTAAAAATCATAATCCTGACTTCACACTCAGACCTTACTCTCTTCAAAAAAGCTTACGAAACCAGTTTTTCAGGATTTCTTTTCAAGGAAAGCGCATTGGATGAACTGGAAGAATGTTTTAACACAATAACTAAAGGTGAAACATTTGTCAGCCCGGTGACAAAAAAATACATCGAACAAAACCAATCAACCCTGGAACATTTAAAAAACCTCGAGTCGTTACTCAATAAACTGACTGAAACAGAAAGAAAAATTCTTATGCTCATTATAGAGCGTAAAACCACAAAACAAATAGCTGAAGAATTATTCAACAGCTATAAAACCATAGAAAACCACCGGCTCAACATTTGCCATAAACTCAATATTTCAGGCACAAACAACCTGATGTCATTTGCCATAAATAACCAGCAAAATATAAAAAGAATTCTTTACGGAACGCCCCCCTCCCATAATAATTCCTGATGAAAATGAATCAGCTTATCAGAAATAAATGCATTCTTATAAAAAGATGCATTCTGCTTATCAAAAAAAGAACAACATTAAAGAGATTTTTTTCAATTTAAAGCCAAATTGTTCAGATAATTGTAATTTTGTATATTTATGACCATTATAATGAATCCAATAAGAGCATAAATCCATGAAAAAACTCACACTTCTGATATTAAGTATCTTATTTACATATACAGTTTTTGCAGATAACAAAGAGAACGTTGTGACTTTACAACCTGAAAAAGAAAACACTACATCGTTTTCAGAAAGTAATCTCCCCATGAACTATCAGCAATTCAAACACCGGTTGCTCAGCCGCAATGCTGAAAAAAGTGCTATCCCGGCAGCAAATTACCGGGGTGGAGATGATTACACCGTGTTATATGTTGCCGGAGGAATAGCGGTGGTCACAACCGGCTTTATCTTGTTAAACGGAAATAATAAATACACAGGTGAATTTGGGTCTGCAAACACAGGTATGCTCATAGGTGGGAGTATCTCAAGTGCCGTACTTGTCACCAAATATTTCATTGATAAATACAGATAAGTTTATATTACCTTGCCTCCACGTAAACCCATGATTTAACCTAATTATTAAAATCGAACAATAGCTTTTCGCAATCCTTTTCGAAACACGAAACTCTTTATTTTTCAACAAAATACAAAGCATATTTGATGAATTTGAAATTTTATCCGTATTTTTGAGAAAAGGGGACATTAAATCATTTATTTGATAAAATCGTTATTATAATGAAAAAACTACCACGGTTAAGTTTCTGGCAGATATGGAATATGAATTTCGGCTTCCTTGGAATTCAATTTGGCTACGCACTTCAAAATGCCAATGTCAGCCGAATTTTTGAAACGCTTGGAGCAAAAGTCGAAAGCATTCCGATTTTATGGATAGCAGCTCCGGTAACAGGCTTGATTGTTCAGCCTATTATCGGATATTATAGTGATAAAACATGGACGGGTTTAGGAAGGCGCCGTCCGTATTTTTTAGTAGGCGCTATTCTGGCTTCCCTCGCCTTAATTGTAATGCCTAACTCTCCCGTTTTATGGGTCGCAGCGGGAATGTTATGGATCATGGATGCTTCAATCAACGTTTCACAGGAACCTTTCAGGGCTTTTGTCGGGGACCTGCTCCCGGAAGAGCAGCGAACAAAAGGGTTTGCCATGCAAAGCTTTTTTATTGGAATCGGAGCCGTAGTTGCATCCGCTCTTCCTTATATTTTAACGAATTGGCTCAATATACCCAATACAGCACCGGAAGGACAAGTTCCTGACTCTGTTAAATTTGCCTTCTATATCGGGGCGCTGATATTTCTTGCTGCAATTCTCTGGACGGTCTTTTCTACCAAAGAATACTCTCCGGAAGAGCTGGATAAAATGAAAGAGGAAGAAGAAGATGAAGGAGACGAAACAGATAAAGCCAGAGCTTCAACAGAATACGAACCAAGCGTTTTAGTCAGAAAAGGTATAAAAATTGGCACATTTTCCTTAATACTCGGCTTAGCTACAACGTTACTCGTCTATTTTAAAGATTATACTTTTGAGTTGTACATCCTGACAGTTGGCCTGTCTATTTTTGGCATCATGGAAATTACCTCAGCCTTACTTCAAAAACGAAGCAAGAAAAAACTGGGAATGATAGAGATTTTTAACGACCTCAACGTGATGCCTAAAACAATGGTTCAACTTGCATTTGTCCAGTTTTTCTCATGGTTTGCACTCTTTGCCATGTGGATCTATACTACAGCGGGTGTAACCAGCCACATCTACGATATGAAAATGGAACAATCCATTGTGAATGAACTTCAGAACAAAATTGAACAGGTTCAGCCGGATAACAAGGATTATAAAAAAGTACAGGATATTAATGCAACACTCGATGAGTACCAGGCAAAACTCGATAACAACGGAAAACAAAATGTTGTGGCAAGCATGAATTTAGTCAAATTTTTCTCCAGTAAAGAGAAAATGGAAAGATTTGATTTAAGCCAGGACACAAGAGAAAGGATTAAACACATTCAAAACCAATACAATACCGGAGCCGATTGGGTAGGAATATGCTTCGCTATATACAATGGCGCTGCCGCCGGACTTGCTTTCTTATTAATGTATTTAGCAAAAATAACAAACCGGAAAATAACACACATGATCTCCCTCGTTGTAGGAGGCATTTCATTGATAGCAGTTTATTACATTAATGATCCGGTTAACCTGATCTATCCGTTTATTGGTGTCGGACTGGCCTGGGCCAGTATTCTTGCAATGCCATACGCAATATTAACGGGTTCCCTGCCACACAATAAACTGGGCGTTTACATGGGAATATTTAACTTTTTCATTGTAATTCCACAAATCCTTGCCGCAACAATCCTCGGATTTATTACAAAAACAGTATTTAACGGACAGGCAATCCTGGCCTTGGTTTTAGGTGGAGTCACCTGGTTCCTTGCCGGTATTTTAGTATTATTTGTTCGTGATAAAAGGTAACTGCTATGCATAAGATAAAAGCCTGCATATTCGATCTCGATGGTGTTATAGTCGACACAGCAACATTTCATTATAAAGCCTGGAAACGGCTTGCCAATGAAATGGGTTTTGACCTGACTCCTGAACAGAACGAGCAATTAAAAGGCATCAGCCGCATGAAATCGTTGGATATTCTGCTTGATATAGGAAATCTTACAAAAACCGACGAAGAAAAGCAACAATTGGCTGATAAGAAAAATAACTGGTACAGAGCTTATATAAAAGAAATGAAACCGGATGATATCCTTCCGGGTACCATAAAATTTTTTAACGAGCTGAAAGAAGCTAACATAAAAATTGGAGTGGGTTCAGCCAGTAAGAATGCTAAAACAATTTTGCATCAAATTCAGATAGAAAGCTACCTTGACTCTGTTATTGACGGAAATAAGGTATCAGAAGCAAAACCCGATCCGCAGGTATTCTTAAAAGGTGCTGCCGAACTGAATGAAAAACCAGAGCATTGTGTGGTTTTTGAGGATGCACAATCCGGAATAGAGGCTGCTCAAAACGGCGGAATGTTCAGCATTGGAGTTGGTTCGGAAAAAAATCTCTATAAGGCAGATATGGTTATTTCCGGCCTCCATGAAATGGATATCACCAAATTGAAAAAAATTGAAAATCAATAAATAAATTCTGGAATAATAAGATAAAACAACAACCTTATGAATAAATATCTGACTCATGATGAATGGAAGATTATCGAAGAAGGATTTAACCCCGATAATCACAAATCTTCCGAAAGTATATTCAGCCTGGGTAATGGCAGAATGGGACAAAGAGGAAATTTTGAAGAAGAATATTCAGGGAACAGCCTAATAGGCAATTACATTGGAGGCATTTACTACCCTGATAAAACAAAAGTGGGTTGGTGGAAAAACGGATATCCTGAATATTATGCAAAAGTATTAAATGCTCCTAACTGGATTGGAATAAAGATAAATATCGATGGAGAACCATTAGATTTAGCCAAATGCCAGGTAGATAATTTCAGGCGAATCCTCAACATGAAAGAAGGTTTTCTGAAGCGGGAATTCCAGGCTACCTTATCCGGCAACAAGAAAATTAACGTAGAGGTAATCCGTTTCCTCAACATCGTTCATGATGAAACAGGCAGCATTAAATACCAGATCACTCCCGTCAACTTTTCCGGCAATATGCAGGTAACTTTCGACCTGAATGCTGATGTAATCAATGAAGATGCTAATTACGATGAAAAATTCTGGGATGAAGTAGGGAAAACATCTTCCGCAGATAACAGGGCAACTCTTACTTCCAAAACTAAAAAACTGGATTTTCATGTTTGCCTTGGTATGGATTATCAAATAACTAAAGGACAACAAGTCATAAACCCGGAAGCAGAAACGACAGAGAATACAAAATACATCGCTAAAACCGTCAACATTGACGCAGAACAAAATGAAACCGTCACGCTTTACAAATACGCATCCATTATATCTTCATTCAATTACCCCAAAGACCGTCTTGTTGAAGAAGCCGAAAAACAACTAGATACAATAACTGAAATAGGTTTTGACAACCTTCTTAAGGAACAGAGCGAGGCGTGGCAAAAGAAATGGGAAGACAGCGATATCGTAATTGAAGGCGATAAAGCTGCTCAGCAGGGTATTCGTTTCAACATTTTCATGCTCAATCAAACCTACACAGGTGAGGATGAACGGCTAAATATCGGACCTAAAGGTTTTACGGGAGAGAAATATGGAGGCAGCACATATTGGGATACAGAGGCTTATTGCCTGGCATTTTATTTAAGGACATCAGAGCCGGAAGTACCAAGAAATCTGCTCCTTTACAGATATAAGCACCTGCAGAAAGCCATAGAAAACGCTCAAAGACTTGGTTTTGACAAGGGCGCAGCACTTTATCCAATGGTGACAATGAATGGAGAGGAATCCCATAACGAATGGGAGATTACCTTTGAGGAAATCCACCGCAACGGTGCAATTGCTTATGCCATATACAACTACGTCCGATATACGGGAGATGAAGATTATCTGAAAGACTACGGTCTTGAAGTGCTCATCTCAATTTCACGGTTCTGGAAACAACGGGTAAATTTCTCGGAACCAAAACAAAAGTATGTAATGCTTGGTGTTACCGGGCCAAACGAATACGAAAACAATGTAAACAATAACTGGTATACCAACGTCATTGCCTGTTGGACTATGGAATACACCATGTACGCCATAGATAAAATAAAAAGGGAAGATCCGCAAAGATACAAGGAAATCACAGATAAGCTTAACTTCAATGACATCACGGAAACCAATAGCTGGCGTGATATTGTTGAAAACATGTATTTCCCCTATGATCCTGAACGCAAAGTATACCTACAACAAGAAGGATACCTGGACAAAGAGCAACGAACAGTTGAAGACCTGTCTCCCTCTGAAAGACCAATTAACCAAGTCTGGTCATGGGATCGTATTCTCCGTTCATGCTTCATAAAACAGGCAGATGTATTGCAAGGCTTATTCTTCTTTGAAGACAGATACAAAAAAGAAACCATCAAACGAAATTTTGATTTTTATGAACCCAAAACGGTTCATGAATCATCACTTTCACCATGTGTGCATTCCATTCTGGCTGCAAAATTAGGTTACCGCGAGAAAGCATATAACCTTTATCTACGTACCGCCAGACTAGACCTGGATGATTACAATAATGAAGTCTCTGAAGGTTGCCACGTAACAAGCATGGCTGGAACATATATGTCTGTTGTAGAAGGATTTGGAGGAATGAGAATAAAAGAAAATGAATTGCATTTCGATCCCTTCATTCCTGAGGAATGGAATTTGTTTTCCTTCATAGTAAAATACAGGGGAAGACAGTTAAAGGTAGAAGTAGATAAAGAAAACACCACCATCTACAATCAAAATGGTGATCCGATAAAACTATACCTTTTTGACAAGCCTTACGAAATCGGAGAACAGGATAAAATAACAGCAAAAAATATCTAAACAATCAACTTTTATGAAAAAATCCCTATCTGCACTCATTTTCCTCCTGTTCTTCTGTATGAATTTTACATTGGGTCAGGAGATTAAAAGAGTTGAACCCGAATTCTGGTGGGTTGGAATGACTAATCCCAACCTCCAGGTGCTTGTTTATGGAGAAAACATAAGCGATCTCTCTCCTTCTGTTGATAACGGGAAAATTGACCTTCAACAGGTAATCAGAACGAAAAATCCGAACTATTTGTTTTTAAACCTGAAAATCAAAGAGAATGCTCCTGCCGGCACTTTCAATATTCAATTTTCAGATGATAAGAAAGTGGTCACCGAATATTCTTATGAACTCAGGGAAAGAGAAGAAGGAAGCAGGCAAAGACAAGGGTTTGACAATTCGGATGTTATCTATCTTATAACCCCCGACAGATTTGCAAATGGCAATCCTGACAATGACAACATAGAAGGTTTGAGAGACAAGGTTAACAGAGAAAAACCGGGAGGAAGACACGGCGGGGATATTCAGGGAATTATAGATCATCTTGATTACATTGAAGACATGGGTTTTACTTCCATCTGGTTAAACCCGGTATTGGAAAATAAAATGCCGGATCACTCCTATCACGGATATTCTACAACAAATTATTACAAAGTGGACCCGCGATTTGGAAGCAACCAACTTTACAAAAAACTCAGTAAAAAAGCCAATGAGAGAGGTATCAAACTGATCATGGACATGATCCCCAATCACTGCGGAAGTGAGCACTGGTGGATCAAAGATCCGCCAACAGACGATTGGGTGCATTACCAGGATGATTATACAAATACAAACCATCGGAGGACTACGCTGTGGGATCCACACGCGTCAAAAATCGATAAAAAACAATTTGCAGAGGGATGGTTTGTCAGGTCTATGCCGGATTTGAACCAGGACAATCCCCTGTTGGCTAAATACCTTATTCAGAATAGTATTTGGTGGGTTGAATATGCAGATTTAAGAGGTATTCGGTTAGATACTTATCCCTATTCCGGCAAGGAATTTATGAAAAAATGGAGTTGCAGGATGATGGAAGAATATCCGGATTTGAATATAGTAGGCGAAGAATGGACTGATAATCCGGCTGTTATTTCTTCCTGGCAAAGAGGAAAAGAAACATCCGGGAATTATGAGTCTTGCCTGCCAAGTTTAATGGATTTCCCTACTCAAATGGCAATCTCATCGGCATTAACAAGTGAAGAAGGCTGGGATTCAGGAATGATTCAGCTATATCGTAGCCTGGCAAATGATTTTATTTACCCCGACCCATCTAACCTGGTTGTTTTTGCTGACAATCATGACATGAGCAGATTTTTCACACAAGTTAACGAAGATCTGAAGCTTTTTAAATTGGGTATAATCTTCACTGCCACCACACGGGGAATTCCACAATATTTCTATGGTACGGAAATTCTAAAAGCCAACCCGGACACGGATGACCATGGCGTAATTCGCAGCGACTTCCCGGGAGGTTGGCCGGATGACGAAAAGAATGCATTCACAGGGGAAGGAATCTCTGAGAAAAAGAAAGAAGCTCAGTCATTCATGAAAAAACTACTCAACTGGCGAAAAAATGAAGAAGTAATTCATACAGGTGAACTTACTCACTTTTTGCCTAATAATGAATGTTATGTATATTTTCGTCACAACGAGGAGAAAACGATTATGGTGGCGCTCAACAAAAACGCTGAGGAAAGTTATAAAATTAACACTTCGCGATTTCAGGAATGTTTAAAAGGAAAAAACTCCGGGACCAACGTTTTGACAGGAGAAAAGATCAATAACCTGGACAACTATAAAATTGAACCAAAATCAGGAGTCATCATTGAATTAAAACCCAATTCCAGATAAAGAAACTCCATATTACTCTGGATTTTTATTCATTTGAAATTATGTACAAGTCCTATTTCAAAGAATAGGCACCAACAACGAGAAATGCCACTTTTTAACCAAGGTGGCATTTTTTATTTA
>CAYFRV010000084.1:0-10496 GCA_964345495.1 uncultured Bacteroidales bacterium
GGTAGAGCAACGGACTGAAAATCCGTGTGTCCCTGGTTCGATTCCGGGTAGCTCCACAACCTCGCAAACTTTTGCGGGGTTTTTTTTATTTTTTGAACAAACCTGCCTTTATATTGTTCTACACATTCTTTTGATATTTGATTCGGTAGAATATAATTCAGTTAGTTTATGTTGAGATTAGTTTGTTGTGCTCTGTTTGTCAGTATCTTATGAAAGTGTTAGCTTCTTTAGAAACGATTATATTTTTTATGGAATCAAATTAAATTGAGAAATATTGTTAAAAGTTGTTAATTTTTTATATATTAGCCTGACTTGCAGTTTTATATTTTTTGTATTTTTAACCTTATAAACCGAAATTAACGAAAAATGTATTTGACACGAAAAAATTTTTTATACTTTTGATCCGCTTAAACTATAATTATTTACTAATCCATAAAAATTCATTTATTATGAAAACCAAAAACATGATTAAATTTTTTACAGTAGTTTTAATGGCAGCAATGATCGCTGCACCAAACCTAATTCAGGCTCAGGAAGACGAAGATGAAGGTTTCACCTTCGGAGGAGCTGTGAGGTATAATATTATCTCCACAAATTATAACGAGACACAGACTAATCCCGAATTTACCTGGGATACATGGAGATTAAATGTAGATGGTTCCATGGCCAATGTTGATCTAAGTTTCGAATACCGTTTCTACCCAACATTTGGAACCCATTTTATTCATCACGGATTTTTAGGTTACAACCTCTCTGATAATCTTTATATGGAACTTGGTGTAACCCAGGTACCATTTGGTATTACTACCTGGGCTTCTCATTCATGGTGGTTTCAGGGAGCTTACTATGTAGGACTAGAGGATGATTATGATATAGGTGTCAACTTTGATTATACTGCAATTGATGACCTGAAACTATCCTTCGCTTATTTCCGCCAGCAAGAACCTGAAGGGCCGAAATATGGTGGTGATGTGACATTTGGTGGATCAGGCTCAGGACGCTATTCATATGATATTGTTCCTGGTACAGGAGGTTATTATGATGAAGATGCCGGTCAGTTTGTTGAGGAAGCTGCAACACTTAGTGAATTAAATCAATTTAATGCACGTGCCGCTTACATGTTATCTGAAGATTGGGAAGTAGGCCTATCAGCACAAATAGGTGGTATTTATAACAGAACACTGGATGAAATAGAAACTTCTACTGCTTTTGCCGGACATGTTGTGGGTAATTTTGGTAATTTTAACCTTAAAGCTGAATATATCAATTATGATTACAATGCAAAAGGAGATAACGGAAACGATCTTGATGTAGTTCAAATGGGTGCTTATGGTTATGAATATTTTGGAAGCGGAATGGATCCTGCTGATGATGGATATTATTCAGGCGGAGTAGCTGCTGAAGCCAATCTTTATGTAGTTGGCCTTGCTTATTCTGTTCCCGTTGATATTGGACCAATTTCCAATGTTCAATTCTATGTTGACTATACAATGATTGATAAAACGAATGAGAATTTCTATGATACTGAGCATCTTATACCTGGTATGTTGATCTCAGCTGGTCCTGTTTATACTTATGTTGATTATGCTATGGGTAAAAATCAGCCATGGTTAACAGGTTCTTTCGGTAAAGGTCTTGGAACTGGTGTTGAAGATGCAGACTGGAATAACCGCTTCAACATCAACATTGGTTATTATTTTTAATGAAACTTTAATGCACTGACATAAAACTCCTTATCCGTTTTATACCGGATGAGGAGTTTTTTCCGTTTTTTACCCATGGAAATTGAATTCGGTGTTAAAATGTTTTTAATTATAAATAATTTTCTATATTTTTGAATGATATCGATATTTAGATAAACAATATTATGAGTAAAATAAAAGTTGAAGATCTTAGTGTCATTTTTGGCAAAAGAGTTAAAGAGGCACAGGAGCTTATTAAACAAGGAAAAGATAAGGTAGAAGTCCTGAATCAAACCGGGTGCACTGTTGGAGTAAACAATGCCAGCCTTGAAATTAAAGAAGGCGAAGTTTTTGTTGTAATGGGTTTGTCCGGTAGTGGAAAATCTACTTTATTAAGATGTTTTAATCGTTTAATAGAGCCAACAAGTGGTCACATTTATGTGGACGGAAACGATGTGCTTAAACTTAATGAGCATGATCTCCGCATGAAATACCGTCGTGAAAAGATGACTATGGTTTTTCAACATTTTGGATTATTGCCACACAGGACGGTTAGTTCTAACGTTGCATTTGGTTTGGAAATACAAGGTGTTGATGAAGAGACACGGATTAATAAAGCTTACGATGTTATTAAGACTGTTGGCCTGGAAGGATATGAAGAAAAGATGACAGGTCAACTTAGCGGTGGCATGCAGCAACGTGTCGGACTTGCAAGAGCCCTTGCAACCGATCCGGAAATATTGCTTATGGACGAGGCATTTAGTGCCCTTGACCCGCTTATTCGCAGTAATATGCAAGATGAACTTCTTGATCTACAGGAAAAAGTACACAAAACTATCCTTTTTATTACGCACGATCTTGATGAGGCACTTAAACTTGGTGACCGTATTGCCATTATGAAGGATGGTCAGATTGTTCAAACAGGTACACCTGAAGAAATTTTGACAAATCCTGCTGATGACTATGTAAAGGCATTTGTGGAAAATGTTGACAGGGGTGGAATTGTAACTGCAAATACAGTTATGTTCAATAATCCTGCTAATGTCAGAATTAAACAGGATGGTCCGCGTGCAGCACTCAGAAAGATGAGTAATGCCGGTGTTACTTCCTTGCCTGTTACAGATGAGGACGCAAAATTTATCGGCTTCGTAAAGGATTCTGATATGAAAGAGATGGAAGATAAAGGAATGCGGGATATAAAAGAGTATATGTATACTAAAGAAGAAGTGACAGCCGTTACACCTGACACACCGGTTGCTGATTTATTACCTTTGTTTTTAGATACGAATCTTAATTTAGCTGTAATCGATGAGAACAAAAAACTTATCGGAGTGGTCGTACATTCCACTGTTATAGCTGAAATGATTGGTAAACAACGCAAAGAAGTTCAACAAATAAGAAAAGAAGGAGGAATTAACTTATGATAGATTTTAATTTACCCTTAGGTGATTGGGTTGAAAGTGGAGTAGAATGGTTATCTGCAAATGCTTCCGGATTCTTTAATGGGATTACAACTGGTGTTGATGCAATGGTAACTACATTGCAGGACATCCTGCTATACCCAAATCCATATATTACTATTTTATTCTTTACCCTCGTAGCTTATCTAATGACTTCTAAAGGGCATAAGTTCTTTTCCAAAGGAGCCTGGAAAGCAGGTGGAGGAATGGTTATTTTCACCATTTTAGGATTGTTCCTTCTTGAAATAATGGGTTATTGGGAAGAAACGATGCAGTCGGTAGCGCTTATCCTGGTATCGGCACTGCTTGCCTTAGTTATTGGTATCCCTGTGGGCGTGTATGCATCACGTCATGATACCGCAGAAAAATTTATAAGACCAATACTTGATTTTATGCAAACACTCCCTCCATTTGTTTACTTAATTCCTGCTATTATATTTTTTAGCGTAGGTAACGTACCGGGAGTTATTGCAACCATTGTTTTTGCCTTACCACCTGCTGTTCGTCTAACTAATTTGGGAATTAGGAATGTACAAAAGGATGTTGTTGAGGCCTCCATGGCTTTTGGTTGCACCAAACGACAACTTTTATATAAAGTCCAGATACCTCTGGCTAAACCAACAATTTTAGCCGGTGTCAACCAGGTGATAATGTTATCTTTATCTATGGTTGTTATTGCATCTATGGTTGGTGCTGCCGGTTTAGGTCAGGCTGTTTACAAAGGTATTCTTAAAGCCGACATGGCGCTTGGTTTTGAAGCCGGAGTAGGTATTGTCATTTTGGCAATCTTTCTGGACCGTGTGACACAGGCTTTGGGTATTTCAAGACAACAAGCTTCGGAAGAAGAAGAATAATAAATAATAATTTAACAACTATTTACTAACCAAAAAAGGAGAAGTTAACTATGCAAAAACTAAAATTTAACCTAAAAACAACTTTAGCAGTTTTACTTGGAGCTGCTGTATTAAGCTTTACAGCTTGTAAACAAGGAGCAAAAAAAGGAGATGAGGAAAAAGGTGAAAAATCTGAACAGGTAAAAATTCTTTATCCAAATTGGGCTGAAGGTATTGCTTTCACACATTTGGCAAAAGCAGTTCTTGATGAAGAAGGATATGATGTTAAAATCACTCCTCTTGAACCGGGTCCGATTTATGCATCTATAGCAAAAGGCGATGCTGATCTTATGTTAGACGCTTGGTTGCCACATACCCATTCAGACTATTGGGATAAATATGGTGATAAGCTTGTAAAGATAGGAGAATCTTTCAGTGGAGGTACTACTGGATTAGTTGTGCCGCAATATGTTGACGTTGACTCAATTAAGGACTTGAATGACCACGTTGATAAATTTGACGGTAAGATAACCGGTATTGGAAGTGGAGCAGGCATCCACAGAAATACTGAAAAGGCTATTAAAGAATACGACCTTGATTATAAACAGGTAACTTCAAGTGGTCCGGCAATGATGGCTTCACTAAAGAGAACATACGACAAGGAAGAGCCTATTATCATTACCGGTTGGAAGCCTCATCACATGTGGGCAGATTATGACCTGAAATATCTTGAAGATACTAAAGAGGTTTTTCCAAAAGATGTTTGTGCTATCGTTTCAAGAACCGGATTTAAAGAAAATTATCCTGTTCTTTACAAATTCTTCACTAATTTCAATCTGAAAGAAGAACAACTTTATGACCTTATGGATAAAATTGATAAGGGAGAAGATGAATTAGAAGCTGCTAAAGAATGGTACCACAATAACAGAGACGTTGTTGAAGCATGGTTCCCAAAAGAATTTGAAAAGAAAGAATAGTTTTCTAATTAATTTTTGAATGTACTTATAAAAAATCACTGGCTTAATGTCGGTGATTTTTTATTTTATTAATTTTGAGTTGTATTTTTTATACCTTCTGAGAAAAACTTTTCATATCTCATTAGTGTTATAATCACTGACTAATAAAATTAAAAAATGCTCTTACTATGGATACAAAGAAAGCTATGTTGTTAATATTAGATGGATGGGGAATTGGCGATCAATCTAAACGCGATATCATTCATGCTGCAAACACCCCTTATATGGATCAATTACAGGCAAAGTACCCTTCCTCACAATTATTGACTTCCGGAGAAAATGTTGGATTGCCTGAAGGACAGATGGGAAATTCTGAAGTTGGTCACCTGAATATTGGAGCGGGAAGAATCGTTTATCAGGATTTAGTCCGTATTAACAAAGCCATTGAAGATGGTTCCTTTGATAAAAATAAAGTGCTCACCGATGCTTTCAAATATGCAAGGGAAAATAATAAATCAGTGCATTTCATTGGTTTAGTTTCAGATGGCGGTGTTCATTCGTCTGATAAGCATTTATATAAACTTTGTGATTTAACAAAAGATTTTGGCCTTGATAAAGTTTACATCCACGCACTGACTGATGGCAGAGATACTGATCCTTACAGCGGGAAAGGCTATGTGCAAAATCTTCAGAACCATTTAAAAAACTCCAATGGTGAAATTGCTTCGTTAACAGGCCGTTTTTATGGTATGGACAGAGATAAACGCTGGGACCGAATAAAAAAGGCTTATGATCTTTTCGTTCATGGCAAAGGAAAAGAAACCAAAGATATACTTGCAGCTATTCAGGAGTCTTATGATGAAGGCATTACGGATGAATTCATTGAGCCGGTTGTGTCTGTTGATGATGGAGGAAATCCCGTTGGCACTATTCAGGAAGATGATGTAGTAATTTGTTTTAATTTTAGAACAGACCGCCTTCGTGAAATTACAATTGCGCTTAGTCAGAAAGATATGCCTGAGCATGATATGAAATCCATGCCGTTGTATTATCTCACAATGACCCGGTATGATGAAACCTTTAAGAATATTCGAATTATTTATGAAAAAGAGAACATAGTTAATACGATAGGAGAAACGCTTGCAAAACAAGGCAAAAAACAACTGCGCATTGCGGAAACAGAAAAATATGCACACGTAACATTTTTCTTTTCCGGGGGAAGAGAGGAAGAATTTGACAATGAAAAGCGTATTCTAATTCCTTCTCCACAGGAGGTGCGCACATACGATGAAAAACCAGAAATGAGCGCTTTTAAAGTTAAAGATGCTGTTGTTGAAGAGTTGAATAATCAGGAAATGGATTTTATCTGTTTGAATTTTGCTAATGGTGATATGGTAGGTCATACAGGAGTTTATGAAGCCATCCGCAAAGCTATCGAAGCAGTTGATAGTTGCGTGAAGGATGTTGTTGAAGCTGCTAAAAAAAATGGCTATGATGTATATATAATCGCAGATCATGGAAATGCTGATAATGCGCTGAATGCTGATGATTCTCCAAATACCGCTCATTCAACAAATCCTGTTCCTTCCATTATTGTTTCTGACAGATTTCAGACTATTAGGAAGGGAATTTTGGCAGATGTAGCACCTACATTATTACATATACTGGATGTTCCAGTACCATCTGAGATGACAGGTAAATCACTGATTGAATAAAAGAGAAATTTTAAATATGGTATTGATTGGAGAAACAATTGTGAGTCTGGATCTTTTTGAACAAAAGTTTTTATGTGATTTAAGTCACTGCAAAGGAATGTGTTGTGTGGAAGGAGTAGCCGGAGCTCCTGTTGAAGCAGATGAGGAAGAGATAATGAATATAATCGTTCATAAAGTTAAGCCTTACATGCGTGAAGTAGGTTGGAAAGAGATTGAAAAACAGGGAAGTGTTGTAAGGGGATCCGACGGAGAACTTGAAACACCCCTGGTGTATGGAGAAGAATGTGCCTATGCGGTTTTTGAAAATGGTATAGCTAAATGTGCTATTGAAAACGCCTATTTTGATAACAAAGTGAGTTTCAGGAAGCCTGTTTCATGTCATTTGTATCCTATTCGTATTCAGAAAATGGACGGATTGGATGCAGTAAATTATCATGTGTGGGAGATATGCAGTTCTGCAGTGGATAAAGGTGAAAGCGAAGGAGTGCCTGTTTATAAATTTACTGCTGAGGCTTTGATACGAAAATACGGAGAAGATTGGTATAAAGAATTAGAAGAAACAGCAAAAGCCTATTACGCTAAGCAGAAAACAAGGTAAAGCTTTCATTATTGTTGATTTGGTGAATTTAAAAGTATAATCGCCCGGCCTTTTTCGCAGATTTCGATGATTAGCGCAGATTTTGTTTCAATATGTTTTCTTTCAATTTGAACCTGATAGGGGGTTCCTAATCGGCCATTTGCCAAGTAACTTTACAAGGTTACCGATATAATTTATTTCATCACCACTTCACCCCTACTCCCATTCGCCCATACGCCTCTTCGCCTTCTTGCCAATTGTACCCTCGCCCAGTCGATCATAAATATGAAAAATCACTGTATTTCTTTCAGCAACTTAGTAGCTTCCGTTTGTTTAACAGTTTCAGAAAAACCATCGACGATTTCTTTGATTTTTTCTTGTTCTTTACCATTTATAGAAAGAATTCGATCTTTTCCAAGATGATCTAATTTATCTAATACATAGGCTATTGATAAATTGTCAACGTCCTGGCCGGGTTGATAGGCTCTTTCTTTTGTGTCCGGGCTTATGATTTCTGATAAAATCCGGCATTCTACTAGTTCATAAAGTATTTTCCGCACTAGTCGCATAGGAATTTTAAGTTTTTGCGAAATTTGTTCTGCTGTTATTGGTTTTTCTGCGTTCTTGAAATTGTGCACCAGTAGATGAGTAATAATCAGTGCCAGTATCTTTTTACTATAGTTACTAATGTTATCAATATCTGTTTCAAATTCGTATTGCTCCAGATTTTGATCTGCAAAAGCAATTTCTGTTCCCAGCAGAACAATAAGCCAACTGAGCTGCAGCCAGATTATAAAGAGCGGCAAAGCAGCAAAACTACCATAAATCGCATTATATCTTGATACTCCGATCTGGAAATGAATGTAAAGCCATTGAGTAACAGCAAAAATGGAACCTGCAACAATTCCTCCAATAAGTGCTGAACGGAATTTCACCTTAGTATTCGGCATGAACATATATAGAAATGTGAACAAGAGCCAGATGAGTACATAAGGAATTAATCGGATCAGAAACAGTAAAACCGGCTCCATAAAGGAAATAACTTCCAGGTTAGTAGCAATTTCTTCCATGCGTGTGATGACGAAGATTGTGGCGCTACTTGAAATGATAACTAAAATTGGACCAATAAGCATAAGCGAAAAGTAATCGCTGAATTTCCTCAGCCATGTTCTGGATCTGCGTATTTGCCATACTGCATTAAACGAACTTTCAATATTGGAAAAAACTTTCAGCACCGACCAAAGCAAAATTACGAGTCCTATTCCGGCTATTAGTCCGCCTTTTGTATTGGCAAGGAAGGAATTTGCAAATTCGAAGATTTGGTCTATAATTTCCTGTTGGCTTTCAACATTGGCAAGCAAATTTTCTTCGAGGTATAATCTGAGATCATCAATGTATTTTTTAAGGCCAAAACCTTTGGCTATACCGAAAGCCATTGCTACCACAGGAACTATGGCCATTAACGAAAATACGGTTAAAGCAGACGCCCTCAGGCTAATTTTGTCTTCTTTAAAACCCCGAAAAGCCAAAGCCAAAACCCGTAATAATTTTAACCATATTCTTTGCCTTCCGATTTGGTTTGCAAGCGGAATAGACCATAATTGATAGGTAAAAAAATGTTCTATCTTTTTTCTCATTGGAATGAAGTTGTTTTTTCTCTCAATTTAGGATAAATTTATAAAAATACTTAATAGAAGTGTATTATTAATCTTGTTTTTCTTAAAATTAGTTATTAGTGAGTGATAATTCAGAACAAATAGAGCAGTTGGCAAAAGAAATCAGGCGTTGTAACCTTTGCCGGTTACATAAAACAAGAACTAATGCCTTGCCCGGGGAAGGAGACATGACTTCAGAGCTTATGTTTATAGCACAAGCGCCAGGAAGAGAGGAGGATCAGAAAGGAAAAATGTTTGTCGGGCCTTCCGGGAAAGTATTGGATGAACTGTTTTCTAAAATTGGTTTGAAACGGGATGAGGTCTATATGACCAATATGGTTAAGTGTTTTTTGCCAAAATGCCGAAAGCCGAAGCAAGATGAAATTGATACTTGCAATGTATATTTAAGTAAAGAAATTGAACTCGGAGAAACAGATATTTTGATTCCTTTGGGATACCACTCAACGAAACACCTTCTTTCCTTATATAAACAGAGAATTCCTGATAGAAACCATTTTGCCGATCTTTTTGGTCAGCTTATTGTGGCTCAGGACAAAAAGATTTTACCTTTGCGTCATCCCGCAACTGTTGTACATGGCAGCGCTACCTATGAAGAGCTTCTAAAAGAATACAGAATCATTAATGTCGTAACCCAAACTTGCCGGTGGTTCTATTTATGCCCGATAAAAAATTTTTACGATACAGGGAAATTGTCAAAAGAATGGATAGATCAATATTGTAAAGGAAATTGGGAGGCATGCATAAGATTTCAAAAGGAAAAACATTTTATTCCTCATCCGGATAATATGCTGCCGGACGGCAATATCGATCAAAATCTCACGGATATATGAAAAATATAATATATTTTTACACTTAAAATCGATATACTTATCATGGAAAATGTTCACCGAATAAATACCGGAGCTTCAAATGCTTATTTTATTGAGAATGGCGACAAGTCTATTCTTATTGATGCAGGCAATAAAAATAAGGCAGAAAAGATACTTAAAGCAATTAAAGATATTGGTCTGGAACCGGCTTCTGTTGATGTTATTGTTCTTACCCATGCACATTACGATCATGTCGGAAGCCTACCTGAACTGAAAAAGCGGACAGGTGCTAAGGTTATCGCACACGAAACAGACCGGGATTCACTTCTTGCTGGTTATACTGATTTACCGGAAGGAACAAATCCATTTTTCAGGTTTCTAATTAGCTTAGCTCGTACATTTCTCAAAAATCATGGTAGTTTTGAGCCCTTTGAACCGGATGTTACGATTAATGAAAGGTATGACTTTAGTGATTTGGGAGTAAATGCTTTTATTCAGGCGACTCCCGGACACACGGCAGGATCTCTTTCCCTTATTTTTGAAGGTAAACATGCCTTTGTCGGCGATACCGCCTTTAACATAAGAAAAAAATCTGTTTATCCGCCTTTTGCAAATAATGAACAGGAATTAATCAGAAGCTGGAAAATCCTTCTGGATACAGGAGCACAATATTTCTGGCCGGGACACGGGAGAATGTTTACACGAGAAAAGTTGGAGAAGAACTACAAAAAATCATTGAAAGCAAAAAAATAATCATTTGCCGCCTGACTTTAACCTAATTAGATGGT
>CAYFRV010000085.1:0-10436 GCA_964345495.1 uncultured Bacteroidales bacterium
TGGGTGTTACAGTTAAAGGTAAGTTCCCTGGGAACAAATAAAATATTTAACAATGGCGAAATTAACTAAGAAAAGAAAACAGGCTTTAGAGAAGTTTGATCGTAATCAGCAATATAAACTTGATGAAGCTACTAAGCTTATTAAGGAAATTAATATAGCGAGTTTTGATGCTTCTGTAGATATTGATGTTAGATTAGGTGTAGATCCAAGAAAACCCAACCAGATGGTAAGGGGGATTGTTACTTTACCCCATGGTACCGGTAAAACTAAAAAGGTTCTTGCGCTTTGCACCGCAGATAAAGAAGAAGAAGCTAAAGCAGCGGGTGCTGATTATGCAGGATTAGATGACTATATCGAAAAAATTAAAGAAGGATGGGTAGATTTTGATGTGGTCATCACGATGCCTTCTGTTATGCCAAAGGTTGGTCCACTTGGAAAAGTTTTAGGACCACGAGGTCTAATGCCTAATCCAAAAAGTGGTACAGTTACAAATGATATTGGACAGGCCATTGAGGAAATTAAAAAGGGTAAGATAGACTTTAAAGTCGATAAATACGGCATCGTCCATACCTCTATTGGAAAAGTATCTTTTGAAGCAGATAAAATAAAGGATAACGCAAAAGAGTTCCTTAATACAATTAAGAAACTGAAACCTACTTCTTCAAAAGGTACATATATTAAGAGTGTAACTTTATCTACTACTATGAGCCCCGGTGTCAGAATTGACCCGAGTGATTTAAGAAAGGCTGTTTAAGCCTGTAACATTTTAAAGAATTGAAGCTTTATGAAACGCGAGGAAAAAGAACAAATTGTTAATTCAGTTAAAGAAGATATAAATAATTCAACACACTTATATGTAGCTGATATTTCCGGTTTAAATGCAGAAGATACATTGCTTTTAAGAAAACATTGTTTTGATAATGATTTAAAATTAAAAGTAGTGAAAAATACTCTGCTTAAAAGAGCCCTTGATGAAGTTGATATTGAGGCAAATGAACTTTATGATGTTTTGTATGGGCCTACTTCTATCATTTTGTCTGATAAAGGTAATGCTCCTGCAAAGGTTATTAAAGACTTCAGGAAAAAGAAGAAATATGAGAAACCGCTTCTTAAAGGTGCTTACGTTGAAGAAGCAATATATATAGGTGATGAGCAATTAGATGCTTTAACTAAGATAAAATCTAAAGAAGAACTTATTGGAGATCTTATATTACAATTACAATCACCAATGAATGACGTGATTTCAGGTATGAAATCAGGCAGTCACATCCTAGCTGGTGTTATGAAAACTTTATCTGAAAGAGATGAGTCGTAGAGAAACAAAAAATTAAAACAAAATCATTAAAATTTAGAAAACAATGGCAGATTTAAAAGCGATTGCAGAAGAATTAGTTAACTTATCAGTGAAAGAAGTTAACGAATTAGCAGACATATTGAAAGACGAATACGGAATTGAACCAGCTTCCGCTCCCGTAATGGCCGCAGGTCCTGCTGAAGGACAAGAAGGTGAAGCAGCTGAGGAACAAACCGAATTTAATGTTGTTCTTAATTCAGCAGGAAGCGCTAAATTACAGATCGTTAAATTAGTTAAAGAATTAACTGGTTTAGGATTAAAAGAAGCTAAGGAATTAGTTGATTCGCTACCTAAAGAAGTAAAAGAAGGTATACCTAAAGAGGAAGCAGAATCACTAAAAGCTAAATTAGAAGAAGCCGGAGCAGAAGTTGAACTTAAATAGTATCTGGTCTTCAAATTATTTTTATAAGGTTAGGATCCTATAAATTAAAATTATAGGATTCTTAACCTTTTTTCACTATTTTATTGTAGTAAAGTTCATTTAATTCCTGGGAAGAATGACATTACAGAAGAATAAGCAAAGAATCACATTTGCATCCACCAAAAATCAGTTATCATATCCGGATTTCCTAGAAATACAGGTAGAATCATTTAAAAATTTTTTTCAGTTAAATACAACTCCTGAACAAAGAAAAGAAGAAACTTTATATCAGGTTTTCGAAGAAAATTTCCCGATAACTGATACCAGAAATAATTTTGTTCTGGAATTTATAGATTACGTTGTTGATCCACCACGATATAGCATTGAAGAATGTATTGAACGTGGCTTAACTTTTAGTGTGCCTCTTAAGGCAAAACTTAAACTTTATTGTACTGACCCTGAGCACGAAGATTTTGATACAGTAATTCAGGATGTTTATTTGGGTACTGTACCCTATATGACTGAAAAAGGGTCTTTTATTATTAATGGAGCCGAGCGCGTTGTCGTATCGCAGCTTCATAGATCACCCGGTGTATTTTTTGGTCAAAGCATTCACGCGAATGGAACTAAACTATATTCCGCCAGAATTATACCTTTTAGAGGTTCCTGGATTGAATTTGCAACTGACGTAAATAACGTCATGTATGCCTATATCGATCGTAAAAAGAAATTACCTGTAACGACGCTTTTACGTGCAATAGGTTATGAAAGTGACAAAGATATTCTTGAAATTTTTAACCTTGCCGATGAGGTAAAAGTATCAAAACCCAATCTGGAAAAAGTTGTAGGAAGAAAACTAGCAGCTCGTGTTTTACGTTCGTGGGTGGAAGATTTTGTTGATGAAGACACTGGTGAGGTTGTCTCAATTGAACGTAACGAAGTCGTTATCGAACGAGATACTGTCATTGAAGAGAAACATATTGATCAGATTATAGATTCTGGTTCAGATTCAATATTATTGCATCGGGAAGATAATTCTCAAACCGATTATGCAATTATTTATAATACACTCCAGAAAGATCCCTGTAATTCAGAGAAAGAAGCAGTGATGCAAATCTATAGGCAGTTGCGGAATGCTGAACCGCCTGATGAAGCCACTGCAAGAGATGTAATTGAAAAATTGTTTTTCTCCGACACCCGCTATGATCTAGGGGAAGTTGGAAGATATAGAATAAATAGAAAGCTTAATTTAAATACTTCAATCGATACAAAAATTTTAACTAATGATGATATCATAGAAATTATAAAGTATCTGATTGAACTTATTAATTCAAAAACAAATGTTGACGACATCGACCATCTCAGCAACAGACGCGTGAGAACGGTTGGTGAGCAGTTATTTAATCAATTTGGTGTAGGTCTTGCCCGTATGGCCAGAACCATCAGAGAGAGGATGAACGTTCGCGATAATGAGGTTTTCACGCCAATTGATCTGATTAATTCGAAAACATTATCATCGGTTATTAATTCTTTCTTTGGTACTAACCAGCTTTCTCAGTTTATGGATCAAACAAATCCATTGGCTGAAATGACCCATAAGCGAAGATTATCCGCTTTAGGGCCAGGAGGATTATCCAGAGAAAGAGCTGGTTTTGAAGTACGTGACGTTCACTATACTCATTATGGTCGATTATGTCCTATCGAAACTCCAGAGGGACCAAACATTGGTTTGATATCCTCTTTATGTGTATATGCGAAAATCAATAACCTTGGTTTTATCGAAACTCCTTATCGTCAGGTAAAAACAGGAAAAGTTGATCAAACACAAGGCGGTGCCGTTTATTTGAGTGCAGAGGAGGAAGAAGCGAAGATGATTGCACAGGCAAATGCTTCTATTGATGAGCAGGGTGCCTTTCAAACTGAAAAGGTTAAAGCCCGCTATGATGGAGATTTTCCTTATGCAGATTCCAGCTCTGTTGATCTTATGGACGTTGCACCGAATCAGATCGCCTCAATTGCTGCATCATTAATACCCTTCTTAGAACATAATGATGCTAACCGCGCTTTGATGGGTTCTAATATGATGAGGCAGGCAGTTCCATTAATGAAACCTGATTCTCCTATCGTTGGAACAGGACTGGAAGCTGAAGTAGTTAGAGATTCGAGATTGCAAATAGTTGCCGAAGGCGATGGAGTTATCGAGTATGTTGATGCTAAGGAAATTGTTGTTAAGTATGATAAAACTGAGGAAGAGGAATTCGTAAGTTTTGAAGGAGATATAAAAAGATATCCGCTTCTAAAATATCATAAAACAAACCAAAATACCAATGTTACCTTAAAGCCTATAGTTCATAAGGGAATGAAGGTAAAGAAGGGCCAAATTTTAACTGAAGGATATGGTACCCAGAATGGAGAATTAGCATTAGGCAAGAACCTTAAGGTTGCCTTTATGCCGTGGAAGGGGTATAATTTTGAGGATGCGGTTGTGATTTCAGAGAATTTGTTGAGAAATGACGTATTTACTTCCGTACATATAGAAGAACATATTATGGAAGTTCGTGATACAAAACGCGGATTGGAAGAATTAACAGCAGACATTCCTAATGTAAGTGAGGAGGCGACAAAAGATTTGGATGAGAATGGTATTATTCGACGAGGAGCCCACGTTAAACCTGGTGATATTCTTATTGGAAAAATTACACCAAAAGGAGAATCTGATCCTTCACCTGAAGAAAAGCTTTTGAGAGCAATATTTGGAGATAAAGCCGGAGATGTTAAGGATGCTTCATTAAAAGCTTCACCTTCATTAAATGGTGTAATAATTGATAAGAAGATTTTTACACGTGCATCAAAAGATAAGAAGACTAAAGATACAGATAAAGAAAAACTTGAATCTTTAGATAAAGAATATGGGAACAAAATTGATGAATTAACAAATAGACTGATAGATAAACTATTTGTTTTAGTTAATGGTAAAACATCGCAAGGTGTTAAGGATTATTTTAACACCACCGTAGTTCCTAAGGGAAAGAAATTTACGCAGAAAATTCTTCAGGAAATTGATTATGCTAATATAAGCCCTAAAAAGTGGACTACAGATAAGAAGAAAAATGAGTTAATAAAAACATTATTGCATAATTATGCAATTGAAAGAAGAGAAATAGAGGCAGATCTCAGAAGAGAGAAATATAATATTACCATTGGTGACGAATTGCCAACAGGAATAGTACAGATGGCAAAAGTTTATCTTGCAAAGAGAAGAAAAATTAAAGTTGGTGATAAATTAGCTGGTCGCCATGGTAACAAAGGAATTATTTCAAAAATAGTACGTGCTGAGGATATGCCTTTCTTGGATGATGGTACCCCTGTAGATATCGTTTTAAATCCATTGGGTGTACCTTCAAGAATGAATCTTGGTCAGATTTATGAATCAATTCTAGGATGGGCTGGTGAAAAATTAGGAATTAAATTTTCGACACCAATTTTTGACGGTGCATCACTTGATGAGATTACAGAATATACAAACAAAGCTGGTCTGCCACCTTATGGAAAAACATATCTTTATGATGGCGGAACTGGAGAAAAATTTGATCAGCCTGCTACAGTAGGGGTGATTTATATGTTAAAACTGGGGCACATGGTAGAGGATAAAATACATGCCAGATCTATAGGTCCTTATTCATTAATTACCCAACAACCTTTAGGTGGTAAAGCACAATTTGGAGGTCAGAGATTTGGAGAAATGGAAGTGTGGGCTCTTGAAGCTTTTGGTGCATCCAATATTCTTCAGGAAATGCTCACGGTAAAATCTGATGACGTTAATGGACGTGCCCGAGCTTATGAAACCATAGTTAAAGGTGATCCTCTGCCAACTCCTGGTATTCCGGAATCTTTCAATGTATTATTACATGAATTGAGAGGTCTCGGTTTAAGCATTAAACTTATCAAGGAGTAATATATTTTGCGCTTTTAAGCGTTTGTTAGATTGTATTAAATAATATTTTAGTCTATGTCATTCAGAAGGGAAAATAAAGTTTCTAGTGATTTTAATAAAGTAGCCATAGGGCTTGCTTCTCCGGAAGAGATACTAGAACAATCTCATGGAGAGGTGCTAAAGCCTGAAACAATTAATTACCGCACATACAAACCTGAACGGGATGGATTGTTCTGCGAACGGATATTTGGTCCTGTAAAAGACTATGAGTGTCACTGTGGTAAATATAAGAGAATACGATACAAAGGCATCGTATGTGACAGGTGTGGCGTTGAAGTTACTGAGAAAAAAGTTCGAAGAGAACGCATGGGACATATCTCGTTGGTTGTTCCCGTGGCACATATTTGGTATTTCCGATCATTGCCAAATAAAATTGGATTATTGCTTGGATTACCTACAAAGAAACTGGATTCAATAATCTACTATGAAAGATATGTGGTGATTAATCCTGGCATTAAAGGCGAGGATGGTATTAACTATCTTGACTTCCTGACGGAAGAAGAATACCTTGATATAATTGAATCATTACCCAGAGAAAATCAGCAACTGGATGATTCCGATCCGAATAAATTTATTGCAGATATGGGAGCGGAGGCAATTTATAAATTGCTTTCGCGAATTGATCTGGATGAATTGTCATTTTCATTGCGGTATAAAGCAGATAATGAAACATCTCAACAGAGAAAAAAAGAAGCTTTAAAGAGATTACAGGTTGTAGAAGCATTTAGAAGTTCTAAAGAACGAAATCGACCTGAGTGGATGATAACAAAGGTTACTCCTGTTATTCCACCTGAATTAAGACCTTTAGTTCCTTTGGATGGAGGAAGGTTTGCTACTTCCGATTTGAATGATCTTTATAGAAGAGTAATCATCAGGAATAACAGGCTTAAACGTCTTATAGAAATTAAAGCACCAGAAGTTATTCTTAGAAATGAAAAGAGAATGCTTCAGGAAGCTGTCGATTCCTTGTTTGATAATTCAAGAAAATCGAATGCTGTTAAAACAGATTCCAACCGTGCTCTTAAGTCTCTTAGCGATAGTTTGAAAGGAAAACAAGGACGTTTTCGTCAAAACCTGCTTGGTAAACGTGTAGACTATTCAGCCAGATCGGTTATTAGTGTTGGACCTGAATTGAAAATGCATGAGTGCGGTATTCCTAAAGATATGGCCGCAGAACTTTATAAGCCTTTTGTAATTAGAAAGCTGATTGAACGTGGCATTGTTAAAACAGTTAAATCTGCCAAGAAAATTGTTGATAGAAAAGATCCTGTGGTTTGGGATATTCTAGAAAATGTAATGAAAGCACATCCAGTACTGTTAAATCGCGCTCCTACATTGCACAGGCTTGGTATACTTGCTTTTCAGCCCAAACTTATCGAAGGAAAGGCTATTCAACTTCACCCTCTTGCATGTACTCCATTTAACGCCGACTTTGATGGCGACCAGATGGCAGTCCATTTACCACTTGGTAATGCAGCTATAGTGGAAGCCCAGTTGTTAGTTTTATCTACACATAACGTGCTTAATCCTGCAAATGGTGCACCAATTACTGTTCCATCCCAGGATATGGTTCTTGGATTGTATTATATTACAAAATTACGTAAAGGTGCAAAAGGAGAAGGGTTAAGATTTTATTCAACAGAAGAAGTAATTATTGCATATAATGAAAAAGCAGTAGATCTGCATGCCAATGTTACTGTTAGGATTGAAGATTACAATGAGCAGGGAGAAAAGGTAAAGAAAAATGTAGACACCACTGTTGGCCGGGTTATTTTTAATCAATTTGTACCGGAAGGTATTGGTTTTATTAATCAGGTCTTAACTAAGAAATCACTTCGTGATATTATTGGCGAAGTACTAAAACGAACAGATTCACCTAAGATTGCAAAATTCCTTGATGATATTAAAGACTTAGGGTTTAGGATGTCGTTCCAGGGCGGTTTATCTTTTAATCTGGATGATATTATTATTCCAAAAGAGAAAGATGAACTTGTTCCTAATGGATATGAACAGGTAGAAGAAGTAATGAATAATTATAATATGGGATTCATTACTAATAAAGAGAGATATAATCAAATTATTGATATCTGGACACATACTAATGCAAGCTTAACTAAGATATTAATGGACCGGATTAGTACAGATAATCAAGGCTTTAATTCGGTTTATATGATGCTTGACTCTGGTGCTCGTGGTTCCAAAGAGCAGATTCGCCAGTTGTCAGGCATGAGAGGGTTGATGGCTAAACCACAAAAATCAGGAACTGCAGGAGGATCAGAGATTATTGAGAACCCAATTCTTTCAAACTTTAAAGAAGGTTTATCTGTATTAGAATATTTTATTTCTACTCACGGTGCACGAAAAGGACTTGCTGATACCGCTCTTAAGACAGCTGACGCAGGTTATCTGACGCGTAGGCTGGTAGATGTTTCTCAGGATGTTATTGTTAGAGAAACAGATTGTGGTACTTTACGAGGACTAGTGGTTGAGCCAATCACAAAGAATGAAGAAGTAATTGAGACTCTATATGAGCGTATTTTAGGAAGAATTTCCGTGCATGATATATTCCATCCTTTCACTGGAGATTTAATAGTCTCCTCCGGAGAGGAAATTACAGAAGAAATTGCTCAAAAGATAGAAGAATCACCGCTTGAACAAGTAGAAATACGTTCTGTTCTGACATGTGAAACTAAAGAAGGTATTTGTTCTAAATGTTATGGCAGAAACCTTGCTACAGGTAAAATTGTTGAAAAAGGTGAGTCAACTGGTATTATAGCGGCTCAGTCTATTGGAGAACCTGGTACGCAGCTAACACTTAGAACTTTCCACGTCGGTGGTACTGCATCAAATATTGCAGCAAACTCAAGTATTGTTGCTAAGTATGATGGTTATATTGAAATCGATGAACTTCGAACAGTGGAAAAGGAAGAAGATGAAGGTAAAGTAGATATTGTCATTGGACGTCTTGCTGAAATGAGGATTATAGACAAAAACACTAATATTGTTCTTTCTACAAATAACATACCTTATGGTTCAAGACTCTATTATAATAGTGGTGATGAAGTTAAGAAAGGAGAAGTTATTTGTGAGTGGGATCCTTATAATGCAGTTATTGTCTCTGAAAGCGGTGGAAAAATCAATTTCAAAAATGTTATTCCGGGTATCACTTATAAAGAAGAATCCGATGAGCAGACAGGGTTCAAAGAAAAGGTAATTACTGAAACTAAGGACAAGAAGAAAAACCCTGAAATTCACATTACTGATGAGAACGATGATGTGTTGAAGACTTATAACTTGCCTGTCGGAGCTCATGTTGTTGTTAACGAAGGAGATCAGGTGAAAACCGGGGATATCCTTGTAAAAATTCCACGTTCAGCAGGTAAATCCGGTGATATAACTGGTGGATTGCCGAGAGTAACAGAATTATTTGAAGCAAGAAATCCATCCAACCCTGCTGTTGTTTCTGAAATTGATGGTGAAGTATCATTTGGAAAAATTAAGCGTGGTAACAGGGAGATTTTAATAAAATCGAAGACAGACGATGTGAAGAAATATATGGTTTCCTTGTCTAAACAAATTCTTGTTCAGGAGAATGATTATGTGAAGGCTGGTACTCCACTTTCTGAAGGTGCAATTACTCCATCTGATATTCTTTCAATTAAAGGCCCTACAAAGGTACAGGAGTATATTGTAAATGAAGTGCAGGAAGTTTACCGCTTGCAGGGAGTGAAGATCAATGATAAGCATTTTGAGATTATTGTGCGTCAAATGATGCGTAAAGTTGTTATTGACGATGCAGGTGATACTAAATTCCTTGAAAATCAACTTGCTGATAAAGTAGAGTTCCAGGAGGAAAACGATTGGATATACGACAAGAAAGTGGTTACTGATGCAGGAGATTCTGCAAACCTTCGTTCCGGTCAGATTGTGACAGCGAGAAAACTCAGAGACGAAAACTCTGTTTTAAAGAGAAAAGACTTGAAACCTGTGGTTGCAAGGGATGCAGTACCGGCAACTTCTATTCAGAAGTTACAGGGTATCACCCGCGCAGCACTTCAGACGAAGAGTTTCTTGTCGGCTGCTTCATTCCAGGAAACAACAAGAGTGCTTAACGAAGCTGCCATTAGAGGAAAAGAAGATCCTTTAACAGGCTTGAAAGAAAATGTTATTGTTGGACATAAAATTCCTGCAGGAACTGGTGATCGTAAGTACGATAACATTGTTGTTGGATCTATGGATGAATATGAAAAGATGAAGACCAAAGCGGATAGAAAAAAACAGGAACAAGAGCAACAAAAGGCAGATTCAGAATAATTTAACTAAAACCCTTTTAATATGAGTGATCAAAACAATAATAACAATGAAGATAACAAGAACAAAAACCAACTCAACATTAATTTGAGTGAAGAGGTTGCTCAGGGTATTTATTCCAATCTGGCAGTTATAAATCATTCTAGTTCAGAATTTATACTGGATTATATTAGGGTTATGCCTGGTGTACCTAAAGCTGAGGTGAAATCGAGAGTGATCCTCACCCCGGAACATGCTAAACGCTTTCTCAAAGCATTACAGGATAATATTGAGAGATATGAAAAAATGCATGGTGAGATAGACACCACCAAGAAAGGTGGAAGTGGATCTATGCCGATGAATTTTGGCGGACCTACAGCCCAGGCATAACAACATAATCTAAAGAAATATTTTAAAGGACTGTCATTTGATTTGAC
>CAYFRV010000086.1:0-10402 GCA_964345495.1 uncultured Bacteroidales bacterium
AAGTTCAGATTTAACAATCTATCCTAATCCTACTGAAGGTGAAATCCAGGTTACTTTAAATAATTATGACCAATACAAGAATAGTCAGATTAAAATAATTGATGTAACAGGAAAAATAGTGGAAAAAAGTGAGGTGGAGGGTACACATACAACTCTTGATCTTTCAAATCTAAAATCCGGCATTTATCTAATTCAAGTTGGTTCTCTTGAGAATAGGGTAACAGAGAAAATCATCCTTAAGTAAAATGCCGGTAATTTCAGAGTGGTCTCCTTTTTGGGGACCACTCTGTTTACCATGAATTAAAAAATTAAATAAATATGATGAAATTAGGAAAGATACTCTTATTATCGGTTTTTATATCTTTTATAACAATTTATAATTCTTTTTCCCAGTATTGTGGAGCAACCGCTGAAAATGGTGACTTTGAATATATCAGCGAAGTGACTATTGATGATACTACGATTACATCAGGAAGTAATCTATATTCTGATTACACTGATGTGGTTATAGATATGTATAAAGGCGAAAATTATTCGTTGGAGTTCGTTAATGCCCAGCATGATTCCCCGGATCTGGTCGCCTGCTGGATCGACTGGGACCAAAACGAGACTTTTGAAGCCAATGAACGGATTGATTTGAATTATGAGGGCAGTCCCGGAGAAGCTAGCCCTGCAACAGGGACTATTATCCCACCGGATATTTCCCAGACTGGAAACACACGCATGCGGATTATGCTTGCCAGTGAAGAGCCTTCACCCTGCCTTACTTTTGATTATGGTGAAGTTGAAGATTACACCATAAATGTGAAAGAAATTACTGAAGCTCCGGAAGTCGATTTTGAAGCGGATCAAACCAATATTTATACAGATGAAGAAGTTCAGTTTACGGATTTAACATTCCTCAACCCACAATCATGGGAATGGAGCTTTAATCCATCTACTGTCACGTTTACAGAGGGAACAGGTGCAAACAGCCAGAATCCGGTTGTGCGCTTCGAGGAATCCGGGAGTTATGATGTGACTCTCACAGCTACAAATGATATCGGAACTGCTGATACAACGTTCGAAGAATATATTAATGTAAGTGCATTTAATCCGCCACGAAATGTTTCAGCAGAATCGGAAGGTGCGCACGTAAGCCTTTCCTGGGATAAACCAAATATGCCCGGTTATTTCGACTACGAAATTATCGATAATGCTGATGCCCTTATCGGTGCTACTCCGGAACGGGCTACGCTATATGATCAGGATGATTTTGATTATACCTATCCCGTAAATATTGAAAAATTGCGTGCTTCTTTTTATGAAGACTACGAAAACAACCCATGGCCGGATGCCACATTTTATTTCAAGATTTATGCAGCCGATGGATCAACTGTTTTGTATGAGTCTCCTGAAATTGAAGCGATGAGCTATCAGAATATCGTCCACGAGTTGGATGAACCAGTAACTTTGAATGAAGATTTTTATCTTTCGGTTGTTCCGGTTGATGAATCCGGCGCTCCGCAATCTTTAAGCAAGGTGGTGGCGCCTGAAAATACACATTCTTTTTTCCTCTATGAAGGCGAATGGGCTAAATTGCAGGATAGCGATAATGCTTTTGAATTGGTTAATGGAATTTATATTAACGGAAGTAAAAGCGAGCCCACGGAAATTTCTTATTCAGAAAAGGTTGAGAAGGAATCAACCAAGAGCGAATTAGAGGATTTTGATCTTGCCGGTTATCAGATATATAGGAATTCCACAATGGTAAAAGAGATCAATGATCCCGATTCTACCTGCTGGATTGATGATCAATTGGCTAATGGGGATTATGACTATTATCTGAAGGCTATATATGCTCCCCGGGGAACTTCGGTTGCTTCTGACACTATCCAGGTGACTGTTGATAATACTGAACCGGAAATTCAGGTGATTAAAGGAGTATCCCAGCTTCTGATGAATGATACCTATGCTTTGGATACGAATGTAATGTTGGATGAACAGGTGGATATGGAATTTGCAATTTATAATGAAGGAATGAACAATTTGGAAATAGGTGAATTTACCATTGATCATGAAGACTTTTCATTATTGAATGCACCTGAATCCATTGTTGCCGGGCAAGATACAACACATTTTACAATTCGTTTCGAGCCGTCATCCGATTCGGTTTCGTTAAAACAAGCAAATATCAGTATTGAAACAAATGATGCTAATGAAAACCCGTTTGAGTTTTCAATAGAGGCCATTGCAGGTCAGGATAAATGGACATGGATGGTTTATCTGCTTGAAGATGGAACGGGACTGAATGGGGCAAAGGACATAAACGAGTGGGAAGTGAACGGTTCTGTCCCTCAAAGAGCTAATTATATCGTGCTTTACGATGCTCAGGTTGATTCTATGGATGGCGTTTATTATGTAACGCAAGACCCGGACGGAATGAACGCTGAGATTCAATCTCCAAAAGTGAGCAAAGTGTTTGGAACTGACCCGGAGATGAGCAGCGAGGAAACGCTTGAACAATTCCTGATGTGGACGAAAGATAATTATCCGGCTCAAAACTATGGGTTAACAATGTGGGACCATGGAAGTGGAATCTTTAAAAAAGATGATGAAGCAGGAATTACTAAAAATTTTGTCGGTGGTATGAAATTATGGGAAATGAGTGAAGCTGTAGAAGCGTTTAAAAATACTACCGGCCAGAATATTGACGTAATCGGTTTTGATGTCTGTTTGCTTGGTCAGTTTGAAACAGCACATCAGTTCAAAAACACTGCCGATTATATAATTGCTTCCGAATTAACTGAACCCGGAGATGGTTGGGATTATACAGCTGGTTTTGATACGCTCACAACGAATCCTGATGTTGATCCAAGAACAGTGGCTAAAACAATTTCAGAAACTTTTGTTGAATCCTATACTCAGGGCGGTTCACAGGGAGAAAATTTTGCAACACAAGCAGTAACATCCAATATTGTTATGAAAGAAGAATTCCTTTCAGTGTTTGATTCGCTGTCCAATAAACTTTCATTTTACATGTACGATCTGAAACCTTTAATAGAAGAAGCCAGGAATAACGCCTACGCAGCGCCTAATGTTCAGGGTGGTGGAGAAAAAAATCCAAATCACCGCGACTTAGGTGGTTTTCTGGAAAATTTAGTTGAGAATCTGGAGTATCCTGAACATCTGATTGAAACTGCCCAAAATGCACTGGATGCTTATAATGAAATGATTGTTCACAGCGATTATACAGGTTCAATTAATGAAGGGGCCACCGGTGTGAAAATATGGATGCCTAAAGAGATCAGTACTGAAACTTACGTGAAAGATTATTACCTGAATCCGGATACTTATCTGAATATCAGTTATACACAATGGGATGAGTACCTGGTGATGTTCGAAGAGCCCTCTTATTCAACAAAACCTGAAGTGGATTTTACAGTTCCGGATACCGTTGAAAAAGGTGAAATTGTTATTCCTGAAAACAGAACTTTCTTCGGAACGCAGGATTATAATTGGACAATTAGTCCGGAAAACATAGAGTTTGTCGATGGCACTGATGAAAATGCTGAGGAACCGAAATTTAAACTGTCAGAAACAGGCGAGTATACTATTTCTTTATCTGCTGAGAATGAACATGGCTCTGCTGATACAATGAAAACCAATGTAATTACAGTTGTTGAGCCTGATTTTACTGCACCTCAGAATTTGACAGCAGAAAAGAACGATAACAAAGTTAATTTAAGCTGGAAGGCAGAAATTGAAGGAGCCATTTTTGAAGAAGGTTTTGAAAACATTGAATATTGGCCTCCGGAGGGATGGACGATTATGTCCAATGATAATCTTGAAGGGGACAACCTTTCTGAAGTAGGGGAAGATATAAGTACATGGGGACTGTGTGATTCAACCACCTTTAGCGATCAGGAAGGGAATCCCGACCCCCAATACATCCACAGCGGAAGTTATTCGGCTGCAATTGGTTATAATGCCGGTAGTGAGGGTGATCCGTTCAACTGGTTAATTACTCCTGAAATTGAATTGAGAGAAAATGAGCAGTTGACTTTCTGGCTATGGTATGCAAGTGATAATAATTACTATACCGACTTTGATGTAATGATTCATGCTGATGGTGAATGGACCAGCCTCCTTCATCTTACCGAGGGCAGCGGCACTAATCTGTATGACGAATCAATAGAGCTTTCCCTCGCTGATTATGCGAATAAAACTGTGAAAATTGCTTTTGTCTATCAATATACTGATGGGTATCAATTGGCAATTGACGATATTACGATTGATAATGGTGGAGATGATAGTAAATCCACAAACAAGTTTAACAACAACACAAACATTAAGATTCTCTCTAAATCCTCGTTTAAAAACGTTAGTCAGTTATCTGACAATGACAGAAGCCTTAAAACTTCAGGCGAAGCTTACCATGTTTACAGAGACGGAAACGAGATCGCTGCTGTAAATGACCTGAGCGCCATGGCTTATACGGATACGTTAAGCGAAAATGGTGATTTTGAATACTACGTAACCAAGTCCTATACGAATCCAACAGGCGAATCGGAGAAGTCCAATAAGGTGTCTGTTACCATAGATTATTTTGATGAGGAAACAGGATTAAAGACGATAGAAGATAAGAATGTCTCAATTTATCCCAATCCCTCTGACGGGCACTTTGTAATGGAATTCAGCAGGGAAGTTAAGGACCCCGTAGTGACCATTTTCAATACAAATGGCGAGCAAGTGTACCAAAATAACTACTCGTCAGACAATCAGGTAGAAGTTCAGGCGCCCGGTTTAAGTTCAGGTGTTTATCATCTCCGCATTCAAACGCAAAGCGGTACAATCAATAAACAGCTTATCATTCAATAAAAAAGAACGGGTAATCCGGCAAAATACCGGATTGCCCTTTGTCAAACTAAAACCAACGAATTATGAAAAAACAAGTACTAGTTATTCTAACCTTACTTTTTACAGTAAGCTTCCTGCATGGACAAACCCTGCAGGAAAGCTTTGAAGGCAGCACATTCCCTCCTGAAGGATGGGAGCAGACAGGTTCTGAGTTCACGTTACAATCATCGAGCTGGTCTGCTTATGAGGGAGATAATTACGTTTCTATTTCCACAGCAAAGGACACACTAATTACTCCTAAGTTGTCTATCAATGATGGAGATTATTTTTCATTACAGGCCAATAATGCTTATGGTACAGGAGATTTAGCAATACTTATATCATCGGATAAAGAAAACTGGACAGTGCTCCAGAACTCAGCATTGTCCTCTAGTTCTTATGAGAATTATACAGTAAACTTTGGAACCAGTGAAGCAGGAGAGAAGTATGTTGCACTCGCAGTAGATGGTACGGGCCGTTTAGATTCAATCAACGGCCCGTACATCTTTGTTCCCGCCGTAGATGCTGGCATTTTTTCAATTGATCAGCCTTCTGATTCGATAGCGACAAGTTCAGAAAATGTGACTGTTACACTGACAAATTATGGTACCGATGATCTGACAAGTGTGGATATCGACTGGAGTGTGGACGGAAATGCCCAAACTACTGTTAACTGGACAGGTGATTTGGCAAAGGGAGCCACTGAACAAGTAACCCTCGGTACTTACGATTTTGATGCTGAGCAGGAATATTCCGTTTCAGCGACTACAACCCAGCCCAACGGAACAACCGACGGAAATACAGACAATGACTCGGAAAGCAAGACAGTTTCGGCGTTTTCACCAATAGTAGCGCCTTATACCGAGAATTTTGATGGTGTTAGCACCCCGGATGTGCCGTATGGTTGGAATATTATTACTTCAAGCCAATATGTGACTTGTGAAACTGTTTCCGAGTCACCTTATTCCTCACCGAACGAAGTGAAAATGGACAATTCCTTTTATACTGATAAGGATATCATATTAGTCTCAAAACTTATAGACAATTACACCAATAAGGTGTTGAAGTTTTATGCAAGAGGAAGCGGAAAATTAGCGGTAGGTACCATGACTGATAATTCGGATGCGGCGACCTTTGAATCCATTGATACAGTGAGCGTAAGTTCCGGTTATAACCTACAACAGGTTGATTTCAGTAGTTATAGCGGAAGCAATAATTATGTTGCCATAAAGCACGCAAACGAGTCTTCAGGACAGGTTATTTATATTGACGATTTTACATGGGCCGAAAAAGATCAAAATGATGCGGCTATCTCTTCCATAGATCAGCCTTCAGGTATATTTGAAGCGGGACAGAAAGATGTGCTGGTGACCCTGAAAAATAACGGTACATCTGATTTAACAGAGGTAGACATCGAATGGGAAGTTGATGGTACCTCACAGTCAACAAAGAGCTGGACCGGTAGTTTGGCTACCAATGAGACAGAGCAAGTCAATCTTGGAAGCTATGATTTCTCAGCCGGTGGCAATTATACAATAACTGCCAATGTCAGCCAACCCAATGGTGTGACAGATGAAAATAATGCTAACGATACTTCATCTACCTCAGTTTATTCCAATGCTCCATTAACCGTACCGCATACCGAGGATTTTGATGAGGTGACTCCGCCTGTAATTCCTATTGGATGGGAAAAAATCGTAAATTCTTCTTCTGGTAGCGCAACAGTTGAAGCTACAAGTTCAATGGCACATACCGGAAACAATTCTGTTAAATTTTATAATGCCGGTGATGGATCGGCTGGCCTTTACCTCGTAAGCCCGCCAATTGAATCCTTTTCAGGCAATCAACTGAAGGTTCATCTGGGAGGCGTAAACGGTGGTTCTGTGAGCATCGGTACCATGTCTGATCCTACCGACCCTTCTACTTACGAGGAGTTTGAGAATGTAACCATTAACTATGAGTTTGAAGAGTATGTCGTCGATTTTTACAATTATTCCGGAAGCAATGAATACATTGCAATTAAACACGGTAATGACGGTACTTACCAAAATATTTATGCAGATCATTTCGTATGGGAAGAAACGCCGGTTTTAAGTCCAAATGCTTCTGATTTTGGTTTGCTTTCAGTGAACGATACCTCAGATGCTCAGAGTTTTGTTGTTACTAATACAGGAACAACGGATATGCAAATCGATAGCGGTAATATTCTTATAACAGGTACAAATGCTGAGGATTTTATTGTAGATGTTAACTCAGATATCAACCTGGCATCAGGCGAAACGGCAAATATTCCGGTGCAGTTTACTCCTGTTTCAGTCGGAGGGAAAGAAGCTGCATTATCTGTTACTACAAGTAAGAACACCTATCAGGCCGAACTTTCCGGAAATGCTTTTCCTGAAAACAGCCTGATTGAATATTTTGAAGGTTCAAATTTCCCCCCAATGGGTTGGGATAAACCGGATAATTTTAATTGGAAACAAAAAGAAAACGCTTCGATTGAAGGAAATTATTCAGCTTATCATAGCGGAGAAACTTATGACATCCTTTCTACTCCTAAACTGGAGATTAGTGAGGGAGATTCGCTTCTGTTCCATGCCCGGAATAGTGCCTACAGTGGAGGAACTTTGAGTGTTATGATATCCGAAGATGGTGAAAGCTGGACAAATCTAAAGGATATTTCCGTGGATGATACGGAAAGCCAGCACAGAGTTGATTTTACTGCTTCAGAAGCTGGGCAGAAATATATCGGCTTTAAAGCTTATAAATACATCTACCTGGATTGCGTTATAGGGCCGGTGATGTTGAGTATAAGCCATGATGCTTCATTGACTGATATAATGCTGGATGGTTCATCAATGAATAATTTCCATCCGGATACATTGTCTTATGAGAAAATGTTGGCAAGCAGTGCTACTTCAGCGCCTACTGTAAGTGCAACTCCAAATGATGCCAATGCGACTGTGGATATTCAACAAGCTTCTACGTTGCCAGGTCATGCTTTCATTTATGTAACCGCTGAAGACAACGTGACGGAAAGTCAATATGAAATTTATTTTGATAAAGCCGATGCAACGGATTCAACATTGAAGGATTTAAGAGTAAATGGAGAAACGATTGAAGGTTTTAAGAAAGATTCCACTTATTATGCTTTTGAATTGCCTTATGGAACCCAGGATGTACCGGCTGTAGAAGCAGAACCAACGGATACTTCTGCTGACGTTACCATTAATGAAGCTTCACAGGTTCCGGGCAGTACTACTGTAGAAGTGATTTCTGCCGATGGTAACCACAACCAAACTTACACAGTCGAATTTACTACTAAACCGGCCAAAACAATAACCTTCTCAGTAACAGATTCGCTTAGAGGCGACCCTGTTGAGAATGCAGTAATTTCAATAGATAATTCACTGGATTTGACTACGGATGCTGATGGAAAAGCACTGCTGGATACTTCCAATGCAACTTATAGTTATACAGTATCTAAGAACGGCTACCATGAGTATGATGGCTCAGTTGATGTGACCGGTTCAGACATAAATGAGGAAATAAGTCTGGCACCGCAATTTTACACGGTCACTTTTGAAGTTACTGATGCTGACGGAGCCCTGGAAAACGCTACCATTACCGTAGGAGGCCAGGAGATTGCAACCAATGCTCAGGGTGCAGCTACCATAGATACAGTAAACGGTACTTATGATTATACTGTTTCAATGGATGGCTACCAGGATACTTCCGGTACAATTGAAGTTTCCGGTTCGGACAAAACTGTTGATGTGACCATGACGGAAGTGCTTTATGAACTCAGCTTAACCGCTGATCCTGAAGAAGGAGGTTCAGTGTCAGGAGCAGGTGAATACAGTGAAGGTGAAGAGGTGACAGTTACAGCTGCTGCCGACGATGGTTGGGAGTTTGTAAGCTGGACTGATGCGGATGACAATGAAGTTGGCACTGACAGGGAATTCACCTATGCAATGCCCGCTGAAGATGTTACGCTTACAGCTACTTTCGAAGAGGATGATGCAACCTCAATAGGCACTACTCTTTCTGAAAGCATAGAAATTTATCCCAATCCAACGCAAGGTAAATTTCATATCGAAGCTGATGGTATAAAAGGTTCCGTCAGTGTTCACAGTTTAACCGGCAAACATATTGTTGAAAAGCAAATGAATCAGGACAGAATATATATTGATATTTCCGGCTATCCTGATGGAATATATCTTATAAAAATTAATTCGGAAAAACATTCTGTGACAACGAAGTTAATTAAAAATTAGGGTTTAGGTGTACAATTAGTTTAAAGCCCGGTTGTTATTACAATCGGGCTTTTTTAATAACGTGGTTTTTAAAATTCAGCCTGTATTTCTGAATATGTCTCTATAATTACTAATGAAAATTTCTGTTTTATTTCAGCGTTTTTTTTCGTATTTTACCATTTGAAGTAATGTCAATTTTATAGGTGTTTATTTATAAGATTTCCGTATAGAATAACTAATCTAAATTATATTTTAATGCAGGCGCGGTTTACTTTTACTATATCATTTATTATGATTGCTATGTTTCTGTTCAGCTTAAATGGACGGGGACAAGGAAATGAGTCTTTTGTTAATCTGGATGCTTCTGAAAGCCAGTTTGAAAGCGGTGTTTTTACAGGTAATAATGGAATTGAGTGGAATTATGCCCAAATAAGAAGTGTTACAGATATACAATATTACATTACTGATCCTTCAGCTGGTTTTTCTGCCCTGGAATCTGAAGACAGGTATATTGAAGCAACTATTCCGGGAGGTATTGACACCCTGGAATATAAAATAAGGTCATATCTTACTGAAGGTGACGAAACTGACAGAACTATCAGAGTGTTTGTGAATGGAAATGAAGTTGATAGTCTTACCTTAGGTGAAATGGATACAGTCTATACAAGAAGTATTGATAGTATTAATGTTGGCGGTGATTTTATTTTACGTTTTGAATCTGTAGGTTCTGAACCATTACTTATTGATGATATTGAATGGACAGGTTATATTGAACCTCTATATGCTATCACTATAGCTGAAGTAGTTAACGGAACAGCAAGTGTTAGCACAGATCCAGCTAACGAAGCTCAGGAAAACGATACTGTAACTGTAAATATCTTTGATATTGAAAGTGGTATGGAGTTTTCTTCAATAGAGGTCACAGGAGATATTTCTAATGAGATTATCTCTACTACAACGATTATTGAAGGGGAAGAATATTTTTTTGAGATGCCTTCTGAAGATGTCACTGTTACGGTTTTTCTGGATACAGTCGATTATGAACTAACAGTAAATACAGAGCCAGTAGGCTGGGGAGAGGTATCGATTGATCCCGATCAGTTGTACTATAATTATGGAGATGAGGTCACTTTAATAGCCACGTCTATCGAGGGATATGAATTTGTCAGCTGGACAGGTGATACAGCAAATATTAACGATGCTTTTTTGGATACTGTTACATTGACGATGCCTGACTCCAACGTCACGCTTACGGCTAACTTTGAGGAGGT
>CAYFRV010000087.1:0-10330 GCA_964345495.1 uncultured Bacteroidales bacterium
CCTTCATCCTGCAAGCTGCTTTCAGCTTACCTGCTCTAATCTATCCTTTCCTTACCAACAGATAAATTATACGGATAATTCCAAAGAAGAAAACAGCAATTGGGATGTAGTAGAACAAATTCGAAAATGATTCCGGAATGGATAACACATCACGCAAAAAATACATGATTAGCATAATTATCGCCAATAAATAAACTACGGTTAGGAGCTTGCGGGTTTTCATGGTGAGATTTAATAATTTAAGTTTTATCCATTTTTAAAAAGGCTACTGGTTCTACTGGTTCAAATCCCTACATTCTTCTTGGTAATTCAATCCCCAACAACCACATTGATTCGCGAATGATCTTTGATGTTTGGATAGAAAGCATCATTCGCAGGTCAATTATGGATGAACTATCTGCCTTAATCACAGGGTTTTCGTGGTAAAATTGATTGAATTCTTTCGCCAGATCAAATACATAGTTGGCTATAACGCCCGGATTCATTTCTTCGGCAGCTTCTGAAATGATTGAAGGAAACTTATGAATTTGCTTAATCAATTGAATTTCCTTGTTATTAACAGCTGTTAGTTCGCTAACCTTTCCGGGAATGTCAATGCCATTATTTTTTGCTTTTTCCAGCAATGAATTAATCCGTGCATAACTATACTGAATGAAAGGACCGGTATTTCCGTTCAAATCAATAGATTCCTTCGGATCAAAAGTCATATTTTTCTTTGGGTCAACTTTCAGGATAAAATACTTCAGCCCCCCAAGCCCGATGGCCTTGTATATTTTTTCTTTCTCATCTTCAGGAAAGTCTGAAATCTTACCGACATCTTCAGAAGTATCTCGTGCGGTGCTTATCATTTCATCGATAAGATCATCCGCGTCAACTACAGTGCCTTCACGTGATTTCATTTTTCCTTCAGGCAATTCAACCATTCCATAGGAAAGATGATACAGGTTTTCTGCCCAATCTTTACCCAGTTTTTTTAACAACAACCTGAGAATCTGAAAGTGATAATTCTGCTCATTGCCAACGACATACACTTGTTTATCAAATTGATAGTCTTCGTACCTTTGAATTGCAGTTCCAATGTCCTGTGTGATATATACTGAAGTGCCATCCCCCCGGAGCAACAATTTCTGGTCCAGTTCTTCGTCAGTAAAATCAGCCCAAACAGATCCATCTTCCTTTTGAAAGAAAATTCCGTCTTTTAATCCTTCCAATACTTTTTCTTTTCCTGCTTTATAAACTTCTGATTCAAAATACGTTTTATCAAAGTCAACTCCCAAAGCCCGGTAGGTTTCATCAAACCCTTCCAGCACCCATGAATTCATCATTTTCCATAGCTCGACAGTTTCCTCGTCACCTCTCTCCCATTTATTTAACATTTGCTGTGCCTCCTGAATCAAAGGTGCTTCCTTTGAGGCTTTTTCTTTACTCTTTCCCTGGGCTACAAGCGCTTCAACCTGCTTTTTGTACTCCTGGTCAAATTTTACATAATACTCACCAACCAAATGGTCTCCTTTTATTCCTCTATCCTCTGGTTTTTCCCCTTCACCCCATTTTTTCCATGCCAGCATTGACTTGCAGATATGAATTCCCCTGTCATTCACCAGGTTCACCTTAACAGCCTTTTTCCCGACAGCTTCTAAAATCCGTGTAAGCGAATACCCCAAAAGGTTGTTCCGAATATGTCCCAGATGCAATGGTTTGTTGGTATTTGGTGAGGAATACTCTACAACAACGGTTTCGTCAATTTTATCAAAATAATATTTGTAAATCGTTTCCTGTTCGCCAATCTTATTTAAAAATTGTAACCAGAAAGAAGGATGTATTGTAAGATTTAAAAAACCCTTAATAACATTGTAATCAGCTATTTCTGAAACATTTTCCTTTAAATAATCCCCTATTTCTCTACCAGTTTGTTCGGGAGGTTTTTTCGATAAACGCAACAATGGAAACACAACAACAGTTAAATCACCTTCAAAATCTTTCCGTGTCCGTTGGGTTTGAATGTCAGAGACTTTGGTATCTTTTTCATATAAAGCTTTTATAGCTTCAACAACCTTTTCGGCGATCCTGGTTTCTATGTTCATTTTGGAATTATCTTTATAACTTGTTTCAAATAAAGCACAAATATATATAAGTGTACTAAAATGTGATCACAATTCTGGTATTTCAGACAAAAGATTTCTTATTTTTGTTTGTAAGACAGTGATTTTAAATGCAATTTAAGAAAATTGTATTTTTTTGTAATAATACTTCAGTTCTCGTGTCTCAATAATAAAACACAAGGCCTACTAATTAATGACTGATCAGCAAATTGTCCGGGAAATAAAGCAAGGCAACGAAGAAGCCTTCAGGGAACTTGTTGAAAAGAACCAGGAGATGATTATCAATGTCTGCTACAGTTTTGTGCATGACAGGGAAAATGCTATGGACATTGCACAGGAAGTTTTCATCAAAGCATACAATTCCATCAATAAATTTCAGGAAAAATCTAAATTATCTTCATGGTTATATCGAATTGCAGTAAACAAATCACTGAATTTTATACGTGACAATAAACGAAAAAATATATTAAGCAGTCTGGATCTGCTCTTTGATAACTCTCCGGATATTTCAGATAAAATTGAAGACGACAGTGAAAATACAGAGGAATCATTTGAAAACGAAGAGATGAGAGCAGCCTTAAAAAAAACCATAGATGAGCTTCCCAAAAAACAAAAAACGGCTTTAACTCTAAATAAGTTTGAAGAACTCTCTTACAAGGAAATAGCAGAAGTTATGAACATTAGCGTATCAGAAACCGGAGTATTAATCAGCAGAGCAAAAAAACAACTACAGAAAAAGCTCTTAAAAACATTTAAAAATCAATAAATATATTCAATCTGTAATAAATTATTCTTTCAAGTGTCATAATAATAGAAAACAAACATAACATGAATTGCAATAAAGTACATAAAAACCTCTTATTCTATATCGATGGAGAACTTTCTTCTGATAAAACTGAAGAAATCTATAATCATCTGATGAAATGCAGTGAATGCAGGAAACTTTATGAACAAATGGCGGGGGTTTGGAATTCTGCTAAAGAAGAAAGAATCCCCTATCAGCCGTTTTTTTATACAAGGGTAGCACAAGGCCTGGAAAACAACAGGGCAAAAGAACCATCTGTTTTAAGAAAATACGGGAAAATTATTCTTCAGCCTGCAATTTATTTTGTTGTACTGGGTTTGGGTATATTTATCGGAGTTCAACTCGGACAAGGAGTACAACCCCAACAGCAAGTGTCAGGCGAAATCTCCTCCCGCCAGGAAATTATCGAGGCCTATGCAGACAGCAATTATATAAACGGAATGCAGCTCGAAGCATTAGAAGCAGAGATGATAGCACAAGAACAATTTAACGAAAAAGGACAAAACAATGAATAAATTAACTAAAAAACAACTGCTCATTGGTGGACTCATACTTCTATTTGTGATAAATATTGCAGCGTTAGGAACCATTATTTATCAGAATCAAAAGTATAAAGTCCCGGTTGAAGAAGAAGAGTATTCAAAAAGGTCATGGGATGATAGCAGAAAAGGAAACAGAGAAAAAGACTATCGCCATAAAGGGCACAAAGATGATGGCTTTGAAAAAAGAAGAGGGAACCGTTTTGATCATTTCATAAAGGATGAACTCAATTTTGATGAAGATCAATTTTCAAAATTTCTCGATATAAGAGAAAAGAATAAAGAGAAACAACATAACATAGTAAGGAAATTGTCCCAAAAACGGGAAGAAATGATGAGCGAACTGTCAGCTGAAAATCCGGATACAACAAAACTAACACAAATTGCAAAACAAATCGGAGAGTTACACGAAGAGCTCAAAAAAGGAACGATAAATCACTTTATCCAGGTTAAAGCAATATGCAATCCTTCACAAAAAGAAAAATTCAATGAACTGATTCAAAAAATGGAAAAACATAAAGGACGGCCACATAGGCCAGATAGAGGTTATGGCTCAAAATCAAGATATAGTCCAGAGTGTAATCAATAATCACTAATATTAAACCTAAAACCAATTAATTATGAAACGAACAAAAAGCATCACAGCAATTTTATTAACCGGAATAATGATGGTTGCAACAATTTCCTCTTTTGCACAAAGAGGTCGGGGTCAAGACAGACCAATGCTTATGAAGAAAAATATGCAAATGCATCAGAATTGTTTTCAAAACATCCCGGACCTAACGGAAGAACAAGAAGCAAAAATTGAGGAAATAAGAGTTTCCCACATGAAAGAGATGCAGGAATATTACAACAAGCTTAATGAAAAAAGAGCAAAACTCAGGACGCTTCAAACAAAAGACAATCCTGATATGGATGAAATTAACAGTGTAATAGAAGAAACGGGGGAAATCAGAACAGAGAAGCATAAAGCCCGTGCAAAACATCACCAGGAAGTAAGGAGTCTTTTAAATGAAGAACAAAAAGTCTATTTTGACAGGCATAAAATGAAGATGAACAAAGGCATGTACCATCAAAACATGAAAAAAGGCAGAGGAAGATACGGCGGAGATGGCAGAATGTAAAAAATTCACTTCCAGAGTTATTTAAAAAAAGAGCTCATCTGTTTGGCAGGTGAGCTCTTTTTTAAGAATAAAGAATTCAGAGTTTGCCTTATTATCTCTTTCGCATAACCGAGTCACTATACATCCTCTTCATTTACCAGATTTACCGTATGGCAAGCTACAACACCTGCTGTTTCAGTTCTTAAACGGCTGGAGCTTATTGTAACCGGCTCAAAACCTTTTTCTTTGGCATGTTCTTTTTCTTCATTACTAAAATCTCCTTCAGGACCAATAATTATTACAACATCCTCTCCGGGAGAATATAAATTCTTCAAATGCCGCTTTGGAGAATTGTCGCAAAGTGCTATGCAGCGACAGGTTTCATCACCCAAATCTGAGCTTAGAAAATCCTTAAAATCGGTCATTTCATGTAGTAAAGGCAAATAAGTTTTTAACGACTGTTTCATAGCAGAGGAAATCACTCTGTTCAGGCGATCACTTTTAATGTGTTCCCGTTCGGAATACCTGCATTTCAAAGGGGTTATTTCATCTACGCCTATTTCTGTGCATTTCTCCAAAAACCATTCAAAACGTTTTATATTTTTAGTTGGTGCTATTGCTATGTGAATGGAATAATCTCGTTTTTCATGTCCAGAGCGCTTCGAAGTTACTTTTACTTTGCAATTCCTGATATCGGCTTCAACTATTTCCGAAATAAACAGATTGCCTTTTCCGTCGGTAATGTGAATGTTGTCACCCTCTTTCAGGCGTAATACTTTAACAATATGCTTCGACTCATCTTGTGGAAAGACATAAACGTTACCTGAAATATCCGGAGCATAAAACAATTGCATAATAGTTTTTTGTTATATTTTTGCAAAGGTAAAGATTATAAAGCAGAAATCGATTTTCAATGACAAGAATTGGCCTAATTTCAGACACTCACGGATACATCGAACCAAAATTATTTGAGTTTTTTGAAAACGTGGATGAAATATGGCATGCCGGGGACATGGGAGGTATAGAGATTCCGGAACGATTTCAAAAATTCAAACCGTTTCGTGGCGTTTATGGAAATATAGACGATCAGACTGTCAGGTCAGAATTTCCAAAAAATAACCGCTTTAAGTGCGAAGATGCTGAAATCTGGATAACACATATCGGAGGATATCCCGGCAAATATGACAAACAGGTAAAACCAAAACTGGAACAAAATCCGCCTGATCTGTTTATTGCCGGTCATTCACATATCCTGAAGATTCAGTATGACAAAAAATTAGATTTATTACATCTTAACCCGGGTTCAATCGGAAATAGCGGTTTTCACCTGGTGAAAACAGCGCTCCGGTTTAGTATAGCAGGAAATCAGTTTAAAGACATGGAAATATTTGAACTTCCAAGAAAATAATTGTATCAAAAAGAAGATTAAAATACGTACATTACTGAAAATAAAAATAAAACATGACCAAACGAGATCGCAACTATTTAATCGTATTTTTAGCAATTATTCTAATTTTTATTGGATACCTTTTTATAAAAAAATCCGGGGTAAAGGCTTATCAACTCATTCAAGAAACCCCATACAAACAGGATTCACTACCTAAAGGGAAGTTTGAAGGAACTTTTCAGGCTTATAATATTGAATTTGCTAAAGTGAAATTTTTCATCCGGAACGGAGAAATTAATAATTTCGAGATTCCCAAAGTTATCCATGCTCCATGGATTAATATCCGAACTTCTGTAATGGACTCGGTAAAGACAAAAAATACACTCCACTTTGATGCTGTAACCGGGGCGACAGGTTCTTCATTATATATCAAAGCCGCCATTCATAATGCCATTAAAAATTCCAAAAAGGATTCACTTTCAGAGTGAACTTTACACTAACAGGCGTGTTTATTCTATAAAACCATAAAAAATATTAACCATTGAAAATTCTATTAACCGGTGCCAATGGCTACATAGGAAAAAGGCTGTTGCCTGTTCTTCTGAAAAACGGTCATCATGTTATCTGTTGTGTACGTGATAAAAATCGTTTTAAGCATTCGGGCGAGCAAGAGAATATTACCATCTGGGAACATGACTTTCTCAACCCGGTGGAATTAGAAAATGCTCCAACACAGATTGATGCCGCCTACTATCTTATCCATTCCATGTCTTCTTCTATTGGAGATTTTTCCAAACTTGAATCGCGCGGGGCGGAAAACTTCAAAAATTACATCGATCAAACAGAAGCCAGGCAAATAATCTATCTCAGCGGTATCACAAATCAGGAAAAATTATCCAAACATCTTCAGTCAAGAAAAGATGTGGAATCTGTTCTAAGCTCTGCATCTCAACCTTTAACTACGTTGAAAGCCGGAATTATTATAGGTTCCGGGAGTGCTTCATTCGAAATCATCCGTGATTTAGTTGAAAAACTTCCCGTGATGATAGCTCCAAAATGGCTTAAAACTCCGTCACAGCCAATTGCAATTAAAAACGTAATTGAATATCTGAATGCAGTCCTTCTTTTACCTGAAGCGTATCACCAATCATTTGATATTGGCGGGCCTGAGTTACTGACATACAGACAAATGCTGCTAAAGTTTGCAAAAGTAAGAGGTCTTAAAAGATATGTATATTCAATTCCAATCATGACCCCTCGCCTTTCGTCATACTGGCTCTATTTTGTTACATCTACGTCGTATAAATTAGCCGTTAATCTGGTTAATAGCTTAAAGGTTGATATTGTAGCAAATGATGGACCCATTCGAAAAATTGTCGACATTGAACTCATTCCTTATGAAACTGCAGTAAAAATGGCTTTTGAACGCCTGGAAAATCATTATGTACTTTCAAGCTGGAAAGATGCCCTCGTCAGCAGCAATGATCAAAATACGCTATCCGCCTATTTAGAAGTGCCATCTTACGGATGCTACAAGGATATTCAAACAAAGAAGATTACTACAGACAGCAACAAAGTGCTTGATAATATATGGTCTATCGGAGGAAATCGCGGATGGTATTATGCCAACTTCTTATGGAAGATCCGTGGAACACTGGATAAAATGGTCGGCGGCGTTGGATTGAGAAGGGGCAGAACAAACGATTATGAAATTAATAATGGCGATGTGATAGACTTTTGGAGAGTATTACTTGCCGATAAGGAAAACAGAAGGCTCCTTTTGTATGCAGAGATGAAACTCCCCGGCGAAGCCTGGCTTGAATTTTCCATAAAAAACAGGAACAGTCACGAAGAACTTCAGCAAATTGCAACTTTTCGGCCTCATGGACTTTGGGGACGTGCTTATTGGTTCTTGTCCAAACCTTTCCACTTTTTTATTTTCAAAGGGATGATAAATAATATCCATAGTTACGAATAAAAAATGCTGCTCCACAAAAAAATCCATAAATTTGGAGTCTGAAAAAGACAGATTAGATGGATATTTCTGAAAATACTGAATTTATAGCAAAAACATTCTATGGACTGGAAGATGTTTTAGCCAATGAGATCAAGAATATTGGCGGGAAAAATATTGAGATTTTAACTCGGGCTGTAAGGTTTTATGGAGACAAGGAGCTCCTTTACAAGGCAAACATTCATCTTCGTACTGCGCTTCGGGTTCTTGTTCCAATTGCCACCCGCAAAGTTAAATCGAATCAGGATATTTACCAGATAGCAAAAGAATTTGAATGGGAAGACCTTTTCACATTAAACCAAACCTTTCTGGTAAGCGCCGTCACAAATTCGAAACACATTGATCATTCTTATTATGCTGCTTTGAAATTTAAAGATGGAATTGCAGACCGCTTTAGGGAAAAATTTCAAAAACGCCCATCAGTAGACAAAGACAAACCGGATTACAAGATTAATCTTCACATCACCGACACAGATTGCACCATTTCTTTGGACAGCTCAGCAGAATCGCTACATAAAAGAGGATACAAAGAACGAAACGTATTAGCGCCATTAAGTGAAGCGCTTGCAGCGGGGTTAATTCTCCTGTCCGACTGGGATAAAGACAGTACTTTCATTGACCCGATGTGCGGCTCCGGAACTTTACCCATTGAAGCATGCATGATTGCCAATGATATTCCTCCGGGCATTTTCAGATCGTCTTTCGGTTTTAAAAGATGGAATAATTATGACAAGAAAATTTTCGGGAAAATTACCGAGGATATAAATATTGTCCCTCATAAAAATATAAAAATAGTAGGTTGCGACATGTCTGAAAAAGCAATTGAAACAAGCAGGCTCAATGTTGAAAATGCTGAATTTGAACAATCCATAGATTTATTTGTGAAAGATTTCAAAGAATTTGACCCAAAAGCATATACGCCGGGAACAATAATAATGAATCCACCTTATGATGTAAAAATGAAGGAAGAGGATATAGAAAACTTTTATAAAGAAATTGGAGACACATTTAAAAAACATTTTGACGGCTTTGATGCCTATGTATTTAGTGCCAATTTGCAGGCTATGAAAAACATAGGCCTGCGAACCAGCAAAAAAATACCGCTTTACAACGGGGCATTAGAATGCAGATTTAATAAATATAAAATCTATAAAGGGAGTTTAAAAAAGAATTAACAAAGTATTTTTCAATCTTAACAACCGGTTTTTAAAGTTTATTTGCTATGTATTCTATCAATAATGACTTATGGTTTACCTTGTTAAAACAACCATTCATCTCTCTGATATATATAATTATCAACTAAGAAAGAGTAATTAAAAAATTCACATAAATTAATTACCTTTATTTATTTGAAATTTCTATTTTTGTTAGAAAGTAAAGTTATTAATTTGGAATATTCTATGACTTTAACGATAGATGACTTTTATAGCAACATGAAAACGGGGGATGTTATCCTTGCTTATAAAGGAACCATTTCTTCCGATCTAATAACGAATGTTTTAGAGGTCATAGATGCCAAACTTGAGGATCTGATCATACAAAAAAACATTAAGAAAAAACTTTATAATGTACTTGTAGAAAGCTTACAGAATTTATACCATCACATAGATGATTTGCCCAGTGTTTCCGGTGATAATTTTAATATTCATTTTGGAATCTTTATTATTTCACAAACCAATGATTATTACCGGGTTTCAACAGGCAATTTTATAAGAAACAGTAAAATAGATGACCTGAAAGAAAGGTTAGACAAAATAAAATCCTTAGAAAAAGATGAATTAAAAGATTTATATAAGTTTATTCTTAACAATCAGGAATTTTCAAAAAAAGGAGGCGGTGGTCTCGGCTTGATTGATATGGCGAAACGCACAAACGGCAGAATTGAATACAAATTCACGCCTTACAATGAAAATTATTCATTTTTCAACTTAGACATTTTTGTATAAAAAATAAAACCAAACGATATGGAACCTCTATCTATTGAAGGCACAACAAAAACCCCCACAATTAAATTAGACCCGAAAACCGGTACTATTGAAATAAAAGGAAGGTCAATCCCGGAAAATTCAATTGAATTTTACAGACCGATAGTTGAGTGGTTGGAAGAATACGCCGAATTCCCTAATAAAAAAACAACTGTAAATATCCAACTTGAATATTTTAATACGAGCTCATCAAAATGTATTCTGGATATCTTCAAAAAGCTGGAATCAATAAAAAGAGCGAGAAATGAAGTGATAATAAACTGGTATTACGAAGAGGATGACGAGGATATGCTGGAAGCAGGTGAAGATTATGAATCTATCATCCGGGTTCCATTTAAAATGATAGAGATTGTTGAATAAATTATTCACTTAATTATTAAAGAATCGACATGACA
>CAYFRV010000088.1:0-10178 GCA_964345495.1 uncultured Bacteroidales bacterium
ATCTTTGATAAATATTACACTGCATAGATAAGAAGAAAAATAAGCATTTTAAAATCATCGAAGCAAATTCAATATAAATCTTCAATAATTTTTGGCTTCCCTGACCTGGCAGGTTTTATGTCATTTACTTCATTGAAAATAATTTCAAATTCATCAGTGATCTCTTCTATAATCCTTTTTTTAAGATGAAATAGAATTGCTTCATAAAATTCATTATCAGCTACAAATTCAATCACAAGTTTATCATAAGTTTTTCGTATAACTTTAAATTTTCTTAGATGGGGATATTTAGCAAATAAACCAGTAAAACTGTGAACAGACAAATAATTTCCCCGGGGTGTTTTCAAAACATCAGTATTTCGGCCTATTATCTGCTTTAAAAGAGGCATTCCAAATTCTTTTTGAGCCGGATATTCTTTCTTTGGCAATTTTACAGCCAGATCCCCCAGTCTGTACCTAATTAGAGGCATTGAAAAATGAATTAAACTAGTTACAACGACATGACCCTGTTCACCTTCAGCTACCTCATTTCCTTCATTATCCAATAGCTCAAGGTAAACATGAGGAATATTAATATATAAACTTTTCAAGTCTTTTTGACTTGCAATCAACAACCCCTCACCACTTCCATAAGTTTCATATACCGGGGACTGAAAAACTTCTTCTATATTTTCCCTGTAAGAATGTACCATTTTCTCACCTAATGAAATAACTCCCTTAAGATAGAACCCGAAAATATTATGTTTCCTGGCAATTTCAGAAAAAAGATTCAAAGAGGAACTATAACCACAAAGAAACCTAATCTTTTTTCTCCTGAGGTTCTGAACAACTTGCAATATTTCTTCTTCTGAAAGCGAAAAGCTATTGATGTAAATTGTTTTAAAGAATTTATCTTTTAATCTGCGTAATAAACCCCTGTTGGGATTCACTCCCATTTGAACTATAGAATCGCCGATTTGATAACCCGCCCATTCCCACCAGTTTACCTGATTGGCCCAGTATAATGAAAGCTCGTCATTGTTAAGGTAAACAGTAGTTTGATAACCAGAAGAACCGCTACTGGAAAGGGTTTTAAGATTTTTCTTTTCTGTTGTCAGAAGCTGGTTGGTGTTTTCCCGTATAATTTGTTTCGTTAGTACCGGAAATTTTTTAATCCATTCATAAGGATCTTCTGATTGCTCAACATTAAGAGAACGATAATATTTCGAATATCTGGTAGCATAATTAAGTACTTGATTGAGGCGATTTTTTTGAATAGATGTTAGCTCATGGTAAGATTTCGTATTTAAGGCCCGCACTTTCCGTAAATTAACTGAAAAATTCGTTTTAAAAAGAAAATCACCGACAGGTAAAAGAATTTTATTTAATATTTCATTATAGCTCATATTCCAGCAGTTTCTTCCATGATTTTTGGACTTTTTCCCATGTAAAGTTATCGGCTTTTTCTTTTGCTGCTTTTACCATCAATTCTAATTCTTCAGGATTCTGAAAAGCCTCACTTATTTTTCCTGCCAAAGCCTCGGGTGACTTCTGATCGCACAATAAGATTTCCTTATCACGTTGCCAGAGCATAGGTACCTCACCAACATTAAAACTTATAACGGGAATCCCTGACGAAGCAGCTTCAAGCACTCCCAAACCAAAACTTTCATAAGATGGAGTATTGATAAACAAAGCATGAGAATGAAAATAAGTAAAAAGTTGATTATTTGGAACTTTCCCCATAAAATGAACATTTTCAGAAATTCCCAGTCCACGTGCCAGTTTTTTACAAGTCGCTAATTCTCCTTTATCCGGGCCGATCATTGTAAGTGACACCTCCGGATAATTCTCTTTTAAAAAATAAACCGCACGAATAACTGTAAGTGGATTGTATTCAGGCGAAAACGCTCTTACCCATAGAATCCGATGCTCCCTTGTATTTTTTCTTTGTTTATATGGAAACCGATTCGGATCTATAAAATTCGGAATGTACTTCACATTAAAACCGCGATTCATAAAAAACTTCTGCAAAAACTTCGAAGGGGTAATTATCTTATTTGAACGACTTAATATGTTTCCTGCTATCTTTTTCTTCTTTGAATAAACCCAGGGAAGTTTGCCACCATGAAAATTTGTTATGATTTTCTTATTTCTTAGATTGGCAATCAGCGTGGCAATAAAAGCATAAAACATTGCCTGACCGCTAAAAACATCCACATGAATGATATCGTACCTCCCAAAAGATGCAGCGAACAAAATATCGAAAAACCGCAACAATTTATTCTTCCTTTTAGAAGAAGCTTTAATTTGATAGTCTTTTGCCAGGTACCGAACTAAGCGTTCAGCGGGTCCGAGCGTTCCATCCCTGGAGGACAGAAAAGAACCTATAAAAAGCACTTTTTTAGGATGACTCATAAGCTTTTCACTTTTTCAAACAGGTCAAACTCCTCGTCTTCGCTTCCGCCATTTTGTCCATCATTCCTTACACCACTTAAGGTCATTACCAGGCCGTAAAAGAAGCTGAAAAATATGATCCCGTGGAAACGTGCCAGAATTGTTTCACTGAGCGCATGAACAAACACTATTAATATAAATGACAGCAGCACGTAATTCTTTTCTCTTAGGGCTTTTAACAAAGGTATTCCAAATACTAAAAGCAAGAAAAATAACCCAGGAACTCCGACAGAAACAAGGGTTGATAAGAATTGATTATGTGAGTTGTAAGTATGGTCTAATTTTTCATTCAGATCGTATTCAATATACTTCTTCTTCAATTCCTTTTGTACATCTCCATTCCCTACCCCAAACCAAAAATTTTCCTTGATGACTTCAATGGAAGCCAACCAGAACAAAGGCCTCTTTACATGTTTCTCTATCAAAACATCCCCCTCTTCAATTAACTTTTCTTCTGATGAGATCATGTCAGCACCAAGTTCCATATATCTTTGAAATCGCATGTTCGTAGTGAGGAGGGTGACCAGACCTGCTACAATGACTGCACTTCCTATGTAGACATATTTACGCTTAAGGAAATAAAAAACACTAATTATCAACAACAACGAAAGACTTATTATACCAGACCTTGAGTTATTAATAACTACCATTAAAATGAAAAACGCAGCTAAAGAAAGCCAGAAAGCCTTGTGTCTTTTAAGCCAGTTTTTCACAAAAACCATATATCCAATCGCTGCAACAGAGAACACTAAATACATGGCAAAATAAGCGCTATGCAAAAAGACTGATAAGTTTTGATTGAAAACAAGAAGGGGGTATCTCGGAAAAAGATTGTGGTAATAAGGATCTGTTTGAAGCACATATACAATATTACCAATCCCTATTAACACCGTAAGAAAGACACTTACAATAAAAACCTGCAATAAATAAACCTTTTGTTTTTGAGAAATTATCTGGCTCATAAAAAAAGTAAGCGGGACAAACAACACTGAAAGCTTCTTCTCCAGGTCAAATATAGATTGGTTTATATCACTCGAATAGAACAGACTAATCAGATGAACAATATAGAATAAAACCATCGGCAAGATGTATTTCCGGTTTTTCAGGAAATTATTATATAGTGAAAATCGGTTTTCTGTAAGAATCCAGGAAACAAGATAGGTTCCGATAGCATATTTGGTAATATGAATAAATCCGAATGGAATTAAGATAGCTATGGAAAAGGCTGCTATTATATGGATATAACGAAGTATATTGTATATATAAAATTTCTTCATGTATCTCTCATGTTTTATTGACTGCAAGGGATCTGTAAAACAAAGGAATAATCGTAATAAAAATCAATGCGGGTATTGAAAAATGACTATTCCCACTTATAAAGGAAAACATTACTGTTATTATGAAAAAAACAGCGAAACCAAAAAGTTCTGAATGGTATTTCCAATAATACTGTATGACTTTGACCAAAAAGAAAATATAGACTCCTACCCCAATCAGACCTGAATACAACAAAGCTGACAAGACAGGTGAATGAGGATAGTCATAGCTTGCTTCTTTTCTGGCAAACTTTTGTTTATATTCCTTAAGGTATTGAAACCCATTTCCAACAAATTGATTTAAAACACTATAATTTCCGAACATATTCAGTGCATAAACCCATCTTTCAGTTCTACCATACTCAAGGCTTCCCTGTCCATGAGCAGAGTTTTTATTAGCATCCAGAAAATAATCTTTATACACTGAATTAAAATCATGAAAAATATTATCAGCTTGTTGGGTTTGTGTCCCGTCACTTTCTATCTCTTCAGCAACTAAAGTATCTGATTCTGCAGAGCTATTTGTATCTGCTTTACCATCGCTTTTATCTTGTTGTATCTCCCGTGGATTGTCGTAAAACCAATGTCCCAGTTTATTTCTTATATTGGTTCTAACGCTATTTTCAGGAATAACTGAATCCTGATTCCAAATCAGGTTATAAGTGGTTTCAAAGTCTTCATCTGGTTTGACAATACTTCTGTATCTATTGACCATATTAGTGAGTTCCCTGGTAAAATCAGGTTTTATATCATTCGCTATCTGTTTTTTCAAATCATCCGAAACATAATAAAAACTAAAGGAAATACATATTATCCCTACGGACAATAATACTAAATAGTTTTTTAGTACCGGCAAAGAAAAATAAGAATACTTTTTTTTGCCATATTGCTGATATACAAAATAAACAACCAAAAAAACAATAAGCATTGAAAATACTACCAACGCCCTTCTTGAAAATGAAACTGCCAGGGTAAAAGTATATAGAAGAAGTAACAGGGCAAACAAGAAACCTGCAATATTATATTTGCCGGAATGTTCTTTTGAAACAAATAAAACGCTTGTGAAACCTAAAATAATGTATAATGCATAAAAATTATAATCGCTTGTAAGGGAAATGGCCAGCGAATTGTAATGCTCAATATTGTAGGATTTGAAAAACTCAATTTCAGATGAGAAGAAATAGGTAAGGATAGAAAATATTACAATCAAAGATGAAATCACTGCTAACTGCCTGAAAAAATACCTTTTAAACAAACCAAACCCGGTTTTGTTATTTATAAACTGGTACATGCCCAAAATGATGAACAAAAACAATAACCCTTTGAGAAACTCCTTCAGCAGGAGCGGATAATACTCGCCACGAAGAATAGAAACTCCATAAAAAATCAATACAATGATGTATGGAAGTAAATAGACAGATTTACGAAACCGGGACAATTCCCCGTTATTCTTTATAAACTCCCGAACAACCAAAACAAAATACCCTACAATAAACAGCAATGTAATTAATCTGAATTTAGGGAAAGCCATCCTGAGAATAATCAGATTAAACAGGAATGCTGTATAATAAAGCAGAAAAGTTGTTCTGCTGATCTTTTTATATGTAGTTAAATTAAAGATAAAGCAATGAAATATTCAGGCAAATTCAGAAATAAAGGTAAATTATTAAATTGTTATCAGTATTCTAATGAGTCAACAGTAGGCAATCGGCAGTAAGCAACGGGAATAGCGGCATATAAAGGATGAATTAATGATTTTAAGGAATTTGCATTTGACTAACCAGGCAATTTTTTAGCTCTTAATTTAGATATCAATAATTTTATTTTTCTACTATTTTTGTATGAGGGTTTCATATTGGAAACACCGAATAAAATACCTTCCAGAAACCTAATTCAATGTTTCCCAAACCTAAGTACCAAATGCTTCGACCAATGACCAACCTTATTACCTTATTTGGCGGTTCTAAGAAAACGTATTATTAGCCCGCCCGCTGACCTTTATTTTCCGGCAACTGCCGGAAGGCTAACCCACTCAATAAAAATCAATTATTATAGCAATATTTTTTCATTAACTTTTTACAAATAAGAAAATAATCCATGAGATTAGCACCCGCGTTCACGCGGGTGAACTTAATGCAGCCCTCCTCCCCTTTTACCAGCCGGCTTTGAGCCGGCTTCCTATTTTCTAAAAGACCACTAAAGTGGGCGAAAAAAGTTATTTAGTGGTGTCTATAAACGAAGCTGTCGAAAAAGCAAATATAAATGTGTTCACGCCTGTCTGACCGACAGGCAGGCGTGAGGCTTTAATTAAAATATGCCTCAAGCTGAAAAACAAAAACTATAAATGATATTGCAATTTTTATTACAATTTACCTTTACAACTATTCAAAGGGTTTAATTGCATCCACTTTTCTTACAACCAGGTATAAAAGAATGATATTCAGCAGTAAAAAAGAGAGGATGAATACTGTGTAAATTGTTGCCAGGTAAGCGATTCCAAATAATACCAGGTTGATCGCTACAGAATAAAGAACCGTTGCCTTGTGACTGTAACCTCCTTGCACTAAGCGCTGATAGGCATGCTTTTTATGTGCCTCGGTTAATTTCTCTTTGTTCTTCGCACGCCTGAAAAGCGTAATGGTAGCATCAAACCAAAAGAGCGAGGACAAAATAACAAATATAAGAATAGGAAGCTCACCCTGATTGCTCTCATATATAGCAATAATTCCGAGGGTATATCCCAATAATGTACTCCCCACATCGCCCATGAAGATCTTTTTTCGGGAAAAGTTCCAGTATAAATAACCTAAAACGGCAGCGCCTAAAAATAAAACATAGAAATTACCGGCGATAATAAACACCGCAACAGTGATAAAAATGGCCTCAACCGCTGCATAGCCATCAATTCCGTCAATGAAATTAAATAAATTAATAAACCATAATAACGCAATTCCGGCCGATAAGGATAATATAACAGGTTGTTCTATCTGATAAAATCCAATATCAATAGTTTCAAGACCACCTATAAAATAGATTCCAATGGCAATACTAATAACCTGGAAGATTAACCGGACCGCATAGGAAATGTTAAAAATGTCATCTATATAACTTATAACAACCAGTATTAAACCACTTAAAAGGGCATAGAACAAATTTTGTTCAATGTTCCCGTTCAGGTAAAGCAAAACAACCGCCAGGAACCAAACTGCAGCTATAGCCAACCCGCCGCCTCTTGGGGTTGGGATTTCATGGGAGCTTCTATGATTCGGTATGTCCACTATGGATATTTTAATAGCGATTTTTCTAACTACATAAGTTAAGATAAAGGTTAATAAAACAGTTGCTAGAAGTGTCCATAAGTTAATCATGATCGTTTCAGTTTAACAGTTTTAAATAGCTGGATAACTATAAAGTAAAGTTTCCTTTCTGTTTAACACACTAATAAACAAAAAAAGTAAATTTAGCGATAATAGAACCAATTTGTCACATCCAATAACGAAGAATATTATTTCAGAATACTATCAAGTAATCCGACATATTGTTCAAGAATTTTCTCCCTCAGAAATTTTTCTTTTATTCTGTTCTTGTCTTTTTCAGAGATATATCTTTTATTTTTATTATATAAAGCAAGTAATTGATTTTTTAATACATCAGGGTTATCTGGTTCTATCAAATAGCAATTTTCAAACTTTTCTAAAATCCCGGCAGATTCTCCGGCTCCTCCAAATATCACAGGTAAACCGGTGCTGGCGTATTCGAGTGTTTTTACCGGAAGGGCTTGCCTCAATGGCGGGGTGTCCTTTATTTGTGCATACAAAACATCTGATTCGGCATACAAGTCTTTTACACCCGGCCAGCTTAATTCACCGAGAAATTCAACATTTTCCAATTTCCTGGATTTTATTAAAGTTTCTATTTTCTTGCTATCCGTCCCTTTTCCTGCAATAATAAAAAGAATGTCTTTATAATCTCTCAATAAATCGGCACATTCAACTAATATTTTCAGATTTTGAGGATAACCAATTCTTCCCAGGTATGAAATCACAAATTTATCGTTATATTTTACTTTGTTTAGTTTCAAATTTGTCAATTCCTTATGCCGGACATTACTCACACCATTATAAATAGCTTTTAGTGGCACTTTTACCTTTTTTTTCTCAAAATAGATTTTCTGGCTTTCTGTGGTAGTTACTATCTGATCAAACTTTTTTGCTGAGGCTACACAAATTTTTTCAAACATCCAGCTAATAAAAAGAAATTTACCTTTTCTGTCACTGATAGAATTCCAGGTAATATCTCTTACATCAAGCAGAAATAACCGTTTTGTGAACAACTTATACCATGAACTAACAGGAAGTAGAATTAAAAAGGGGACAGTAACTAAAGTCAGATCTGCAGGTATCTTTTTATTTTTCTTATTCAACAAAGTGCTATAATAAAACTCTCCAATAAATCGTGGTAGAAAATTCGATGTATCATATTTTCCGGTTTTTATGGGATAAAAATTCAAGTTAGAATGATCTCCAAAACGCTCTGTCAAAGTTTTTATATCAACATTTCTTCCTTGTTCAGTCAAAAAAATTACATTCACACTATAATCTTCTGACGCTGACAATACATCCACTAATACATTTATCCTGTCAGCAGCTGAAGAATTATCGGGAAAAAACTGGGTAGTGAGAATATTTATTGTCTTCATTTTGATATTAAACTACAATTAATTACACTTTATTTCTGTAGACAACTTCTTCTGAAATTCGATAACCAGGCAATCGGCTTGGACCAATTGATTAAAGCCTTTTGCATAGTAATAATACTGATGATTTATATTGTTTATACTACCTTTAAAACGAAAAAATATGTCATCAATCTGGACCACATTGTTATCCTTAATCACTATTGACCCCATTCCCGGATGAAAATGAATATAAGCTTTAGCCGTATAATGCTTGTCTCCTATAATCTGATCTGTAATATTTATGCTGGATTCTTCAAATTCCACGCTCCTTTTATGGATTAATCCCATTGAGTTATATCCATTGTGCTCAGCTTCTATAAGTCCCTCCTCTTCCCTGTGTTTTTTAACTTTTGGTCTTTTACCTAATCTGAAAGCACCCCAGATCTGGGTGTTGTTTTTACTGTTAATTTCCACTGTATTATGGGAAAAGGTTGCTCTTTCTATATGTCTTCTCTCATTATTTTCATAAGTGGAAACACCTGTATCTACGATTATTGGTTTGTTATTGTAATGAAGAACAAAATTAAAAACATCTGCATGTGTATGACCTGGCTGATAACTCGCTTCAACATTTGCCATATCAAAAAATAACTCGTAGTTCTTCTTTCTGATCAAACTGTAACCACTTTGCTTTGAATAATTTTCACTCTTCTGAATATTCAACCGTTCTGCATAATCTAACACAGCACGAGAAGAAGTAATATCTTCCGGAGCATCATTAACATAGGGAGTTTGTCCATTTCTGAAGGTCATATTATCCAACCAGGCCAACATCATCCTGGCTTTCTCTACTAATAAATGATACAACTCTCTTTCAGAATTAAAGTGCGAATTATGCTGAAGCAGGTTTATACAATCAAGAAGTCGCTCGAGTATAATTTTATGATACATTGGAGACAATTCAAAATGTGCTCCATCACTCAAAATCTGTTCTTTTAACTGTTGCTTAAGAATTTTATCAGCCAACTTATAAAAACGGTTATTCCGAAAACAGTAAGCGCCAAATAGCAAGCAAAATCCATTTTCCAACAGATGATTTCCCTGAAGATGTATTTCAGTAGTTTTTGATAGTAGTAAGTACTGCTTATAAAGTGCTTGATCAATGTATTTTAAATCTTCGTAATTAAAAAAGTCTTTATGCTTTGAAATAAATTTGATCCAGTTTATCCCTCTCAGTGAAATGGGATAAGGGTCCATTCCTTCTTTTATTTGGTTCATCTGACTTATAAAATCAAATATAAGCGCCAGGCCTTCTTCCCGCGATATATTTGGTTGACACAAAAAGTCGAAATAATTCAGGTTATATTGCCATAATGCTCCATGTTCATTAAAGTTCCAATCCACTCTTTCATGAAACATTTTCTCCTTATTTAAAAATGTAAAATGTTTATCGGTGTAAGATTGAGGTTTAGCTATCCATGCTGCAAGTTTTACAGGATAAGTCTTTTGGTTTCTGAATCTTCGATTTAAAATGATCTCCCGGGAAATTAATTTTCTTACCGGACCAAAAATTAAATACCAGATTTGCTGGAATTTCAGATGCTTTATAGTATGGTAATATAGTAGAACTTTCTTCATTTTCCGGAATCATTTAAGAATCTGTTTTGATTTTGTCCTGCTTTAACAAATTAGTTTTTTTGATTCATAGCCCCTTCCTTTAGAAAATTTTAGCTTATGCTTTTATTTTT
>CAYFRV010000089.1:0-7767 GCA_964345495.1 uncultured Bacteroidales bacterium
CTCTACTTCTGAATGTGCCGATATAAAACCCAAATACTTAAAAAAGCTCATCTTTTTTTAAAGGATGAGCTTTTTGTTGCATTCTCTAATGCATTTTTTTACCTTCCGGAATTGATGAAGGAACTTGCATAATTTACTACAGAATGCACTACCTTCTCATTTACGCTATGAATACCGTTATCGAGTAGATTAAATACATCTCTGTACTCTTCAACACCTTGAAGTTCATCACTTTCCGGGTTGTAAGGTAATTTTACTGAATCTTTTTCAGATTCTGAATGTGTAGAATAATGCTCCATAGGCTATTGATTTATTTTTCAAAGTTAAAAACGTGCCCTACGGAATCATTATTGTAATAGTGATTAACATTTTTTAACAAATATGTTGTTACCTATAAAATCTAGAATCACTACACTGTGTTCAAATTCATGTTTTTATCTTCAATGAGTTTCCTTAAGTTAATTAAAGCATAACGCATTCTTCCTAATGCTGTATTGATACTGACGTTAGTTTGTTCAGCAATTTCTTTAAAACTTAACCCTCCGTAATGCCTTAAAAGCACTACTTCTTTTTGTTCTTCCGGCAAATATTCGATTAGTTTCCGAACATCGCTTTCTATCTGATTATTTACAATTTCATCTTCGATGGTTTTATCAGAAAATTTTTTTGAATTAAAGATGTCCATTTCATAATCTTCATTTGCATACATTCGGGTTTGTTTTCCTTTACGGAAATAGTCGATAATAAGATTATGGGCAATACGAATCACCCATGAGACAAATTTTCCGCTTTCCTGATATTTACCACGATGAAGCGATTTTATCACTTTTATAAAAGTTTCCTGAAAAATATCCTCAGCAAGATGCTCGTTTTTTACCATCAAAAGGATATAGGTGTATATCTTATCTTTGTAACGATTGATAAGTCTCTCAATACTAGTAGGATTGCCGTTGAGATATTCTTTAATTAATTGTTGGTCACTATTATCTTGTTTTGTCAAAATGACCTCCTTATTTATTGGTTAATAGAGTAGTTGTGTTCCAATAAGAATTCCCCAATTTTTGTTAATTAAAAAATATGAATTCGCAAATAAATAAATTTTACCCAAATATCAAAATTATACGTAAACATTTCTAATTTTGATGCACTAAAAACAATCAAAATTTATGCCAGTAAATAACGATAATAATATAGTAATAAAAGGAGCTCGGGTACATAATTTAAAAAATCTTGACCTAAAATTAAATCGAAATGACTTTGTTGTTATAACCGGGGTTTCAGGCTCAGGGAAATCATCCCTGGCTTTCGATACTTTGTATGCCGAGGGTCAAAGAAGATATGTAGAGAGTTTGTCTTCTTATGCGCGTCAGTTCTTAGGACGCCTTGAAAAACCTGATGTTGATTTTATTCATGGCTTACCTCCTGCAATTGCAATTGAACAAAAGGTCAATACCCGAAATCCACGTTCTACTGTGGGAACTTCAACAGAAATTTATGATTATCTGAAATTACTGTTTGCACGGATAGGTAAAACATTTTCTCCTGTCTCCGGGGAACTGGTTCAGCGACATAATGTCACGGATGTGGTTGACTATATCACAAGTTTTCCGGAAAAAACCAAAGTTCTTATTCTTTCGCCAATAAATATTCAGGACTTAGAAAAATTCAGGCAATATTTACAGATATTAGATAATCAGGGAACAACACAGATTGAAAAAGATGGAAAATTAATTAAAATCAAAGATGTTTTAAATGATGAATTGTCACTAGACAAATGTCGCCAGGTACATGTAGTAATAGACAGGATAAAGGTGAGTTTTTCTGATGATGCAAAATCACGCTTTGCGGATTCTGTTCAGATGGCATTTAATGAAGGAGATGGTGAGTGTTTAATAAAAGCTTTGAAAGAAGAAAAAACTGAAGAAAAGGAATTCTCAAACAATTTCGAGCTTGACGGGATCGAATTTGAAGAACCATCAGAGCACATGTTTAGTTTCAATAATCCTATCGGAGCTTGTCCAATATGCGAAGGTTATGGAAAAGTTATTGGAATTGATGAAGACTTAGTTGTGCCAAATAAAAGCATGTCTATTTATGAAGGGGCAATTGCTTGCTGGAGAGGCGAAAAAATGCAGGAGTGGAAAAACTTGTTAATTATGAATGCAGAAAAATTTAATTTTCCTATTCATAAGCCTTATAATGAGTTAACTACGAAACAGAAAAACCTTCTTTGGACAGGGAATAAATATTTTTACGGATTAAATGATTTTTTTGATTATCTGGAAAGAAAGAAATATAAAATCCAGTACAGGGTTATGCTTTCCAGGTACAGGGGGAAAACCGTCTGTCCGGAATGTAATGGCACTCGTTTAAAGAAGGAAGCTTCTTATGTTAAAGTGGGAGGGAAGTCTATTCCAGAATTGGTTTTAATGCCAATTGATCGGTTAAGTAATTTTTTTACTGATATACAACTTGAACCTTACGAACAAAAAGTCGGCGAAAGAATATTATACGAAATTTCTACACGTATAAAATTTTTAGAGGAGGTGGGTTTGGGTTATCTCACATTAAACCGTTTATCATCCACGCTTTCAGGGGGTGAGTCTCAAAGAATTAATCTCGCTACATCATTAGGGAGCAGCCTGGTGGGTTCGTTGTATGTATTAGATGAACCCAGCATCGGACTTCATCCAAGAGATAACGAAAGGCTAATTAACGTATTAAAGTCATTGCAGAAAATCGGAAATACGCTTGTTGTTGTTGAACACGATGAGGATATCATTAAAGCGGCTGATCAGATTGTAGACCTGGGACCTGACGCGGGAAGGTTAGGGGGTTATTTAATATGCCAGGGTAACCATGAGGAAGTGAAAAATGTTCCGGAAAGCTACACAGGTCAATTTTTGACTAAGGAAGATTTCATTGAATTGCCTTCCTACAGAAGACGCTGGAATAATTATATTGAAGTTCGCGGGGCTCGTGAAAATAATCTTAAGGGAATTAATGTGCAATTTCCATTAAATATTATCACAGTAATTTCTGGTGTTAGCGGTTCCGGGAAATCATCTCTTATCAAAGAAATTTTATATCCTGTTTTGAACAGGCATTACAATAAAACCGGAGGAAAACCCGGCCGTTATGATGAATTAACTGGTGATATAGACTTATTAAATTCAATTGAATATGTGGATCAGAACCCTATTGGAAAGTCATCCCGGTCAAATCCGGTAACTTATATTAAGGCTTATGATGAAATAAGAAAATTGTATGCCGGCCAACAGGCATCAAAGATTTATAATTTTAAACCTTCCCATTTTTCTTTCAATACAGCAGGTGGCAGGTGCGAGGAATGCCAGGGAGAAGGTATTATTAAGGTAGAAATGCAATTTATGCCTGATATTACATTAACTTGCGAAGCCTGTAATGGGCATCGTTTTAAGGAAGAAGTACTGGAAGTTAGATATCAGGGGAAAAATATATATGATGTTTTGGAGATGACTGTAAATGAAGCAGTTGAATTTTTCAACAAGGAGCGTAATTCTTTAAATAAGAAGATTGTAGATAAGTTATCCGTTCTGCAGGCTGTAGGTTTAGGTTATTTAAAACTTGGTCAGTCATCGAGTACGCTCAGTGGTGGTGAAAGTCAGCGTGTTAAACTTGCTTCCTTTTTAAGAGAAGAACAACATAAAAACCCGACACTTTTCGTTTTTGATGAGCCAACGACTGGTCTGCATTATCATGATATCTCCAATCTGTTAAAATCCTTTAATGAATTAATTAAAAATGGGCATACAGTGATTGTCATCGAACATAATATGGAAGTCATAAAATCTGGAGACTGGATTATTGATTTGGGTCCTGAAGGGGGAGAAGGAGGAGGCAATATTGTGTGTCAGGGAACACCCGAGGAAGTTGCCAAAGTAAAAAAGTCATATACTGCAAAATATCTTCATCCTAAATTAAAAAAAGCCTGATCTCATCAGGCTTAATATTCAATCATTTACAATTTTGATATTATCCTTTTATTCTTTATTCTCTTTTATACCAATCATTATTGCCACACAACCACTGACAGGTTCATCAGTGTCTTTTTCGCTGTTTTTCACCTTTAGCGAAATAATTAATTGCTGACTAGACTGGGCTTTAAAATCCCAATTTGGGTCATAGTCATTTTTCTTGTTGTCATAAAGAACGTTTCTGTCCACATCTAATATTTGGAAATGTATCGGAGGTAATGCATCAGAACCACAAATATTGATACGATAATTCTGATTTGCATAGAATGTTTTATACATTTCTGCACTTTCACCTTCTGTAAGAACCGCTGCGTTATAGTTTCCGTCATGAATATATGGTGCAAGTTCTTTTTTGCAAACTTGTTGTGCAAAGTGTTTGCACTGGCTTTTTCCCGTTAGTGGGAAAGCAAATAGTATTATAAAGATGAATATAATATTTGATAATTTCTTCATAGTTAGAGTGTTTTATGATGTGAAATTTTTTCTTATAACTTCAATTTTTTTCTTAAGCTGCTTATAAATTTCAGGAGTCATTGAAATGGTTGTTTCAGATTTCAGGGTGGTTACATTTGTTTCTTCATCTGTAACCGGGACTACTTTTGATGAAGTAATTTCTATCTTATCATATATTTCCTTAAGATTTTTCACTTGAGTCATGACAGACTGAATATTTTTATCATCTTTATTTTTTTCCATTAGTTTAATAATCGTATTCAAAGCTAATTTCTGGTCAGCAATTCTGGCAATTAATTCACTATCATCAATTTCGTTTTGTGTGGGGGTATCTCCTACAAGTTGGGTTGCAATGTAAAGTCCTTCAATCCAGCCACCGATTAAAACTATTGTGGAAATAGCTTGCCGGTCGTTTTCTTTAAAAAAGGAACTGGAATTCATAATGGTTTCAGAAATAATATCCAGAATTACGTCTCGATTATTAACGTTGGCTTCAAGACGGTCAATGGTATTTTCATCTATTGCATGCAGCATTCCGAGTCCTTCTGCCATATCTTTGGAAGCATTTATGTATTCAATAGTTGTTTGGGTTTGATCATATAAACTCGAGTAACTTAGATCGGTAGTATAAACTCCCAGGTTTAAAGCCATGCTTTTATTCGTAACATAATTAGAGGAATGTTTTGTGGGATTCAAAATCTCCGGGTTGTAATCTTTTCCTGCTTGTTTTAGTATCATTGCCACTTCCAGCGGGGAAGGCATTGAATAAAACATTTCCTTAACAGCCTTCACATCTTTTACTAACTTTTTGTCTATAGTATCAACTTTTACTACTTCTTCTGATTTATCTCTACTTTTTTCACCTTTTTTATCATCTTTATCTTTTTTACATCCTGAAAATGATATGATTAAGGCACTCAGGCAGAGTAAAATTAAATTTCTGGACAATTGTATATTCATAATATCGTTTTTTGGTTTATTATGTTAAGACCCTTATCAATGGAATAAAAATACAATTTTTATTCAAACTTTACCAAACTTTACATTTTAAATTCCAAACTAAAATAAAAACAAAAATCATAAATGCCAAAAGAGAATGTAAAAAGAATTGTTCTAATTTTGCATAAGAATAAAGGAAAGATTTATGAACGAGACCAGAAAAAAGATACAAGAACTAAGAGGCAAATTGTCAAATAAGGATACTAAGGTTGTTCTGCAGGGATTAGAGCAAGTAAAAGAAAAAGGTGAAGCTGAACTCATCCCTGACCTTATTCAAGTGTTGGATTCTACAAAAATACCCGAGATTCACAGTAAAGCATTAGAAATTTTAAATACATTAAAATCTCAGGAAGCAGCAAACAAAGTATTAGAAACCCTTAAACAAGTTGATAACGAAGAGGTTGTAAATAATATTCTGGCTTCTTGCTGGAAGAACGGCTTAGATTATAGTAAACATTTTGATTTTTTAATTGATTTTTTTATTGATAAAGAATTTGAAAATGCTTTAGAAGCATTCACAATTATTGAAAATTCCACTCACAATATTTCCAATGAGAAATTAGAAAAAGCCGTCACAAAAATAAAAAACAGCCTGGATCGAATCGATGAGGAGAAGAAACCTTTGATGGTTGAATTAACTCATTTACTCGAAAACAGAAAAACCGGATGATAGCTTAATTTATTCATAATCCTGAAGATAAATTTGTATTATTTATTTGATAGCAGATAACCTTATTTCTTGTTTTTTTCTTTATGATTCAATAAATTGTGAAGAAATATTGAGCTAATGAGGCATTGCAATTTTTATATTTTACTTTTTCTCTTTCTACAATTTTCTGCTTCAAGCCAAAATGCACTGAGAGTTATTGGTGAAGTTTCTGATTCTTATGGAGCCCTGGAACAAGCAACTATAAAAATAGAGAACGATAGCAGTGTAATAGAAACATTTAAGACCAATCAAAATGGTGCATTTTTTTTTGATCTGGAATACGGTTTTAAGTATATAGTAAGTTTTTCTAAAGAAGGTTATTCCAGTAAGCGCCTAATTGTAAATACTAAACTGCCGGAAAAAATTCCTTCAGATATTAATCAGTTAATTACAATGAAACTTGAGCTGATTGAAAAACTTCGTGAAACAACTCAAAATTCCGGCCCTTTAGGAGTAATTTCATTTAACCGCGTAACGAAAGAATTTAGCTACGAGTCAAAATATAGTAGAAATAGTTTTACGAATATTGAAGTTGCAGGTGTTGACTATTATCTGACCAAAAGAAGAGAGTTAGGCTTATCAGCAGATAAGGGGAAGAAAAAACAGGAAGAATTTGCTCTTAACAATATTTTTCATAAACAACAAAAATTGGATTTTTTCGAAAAAATTAAAAGGAAACGAAAAAAATTGCTGACCGATAAAGGTTATGATTATAATTCTGAAAATAAAAAACAGGATCTTGTAGAAGAAATGCCCCTTGATACAGCCATTTCTACTTATACTGCATTTAATATGGATATTGTAGAGGTAATTTTAAATAATAAGAAAATATTGCGTGTTTATCACCGCGTAGAACATGATTGGGGCGGCGTTTTTTATTTTAAAAATTACCGGGCTATCTCTAAAACATTATTTTTTCTTGAAACCGAACTCAATAAGAAACCTCTGAAAAGTAACAGCATTTATTCAGCATTCAATTCAAATTAACCTTTTGCTTGTTAAAACACTGATTCGATTTCGTTATCAGAAAGACAGATTGCAGCAGGAAATGGCTACTAATTCTGGTCTGTATCTGATTTTCCCCTTTTTAATGTTCCGCCGATTGTAATTGCACCAGCAATAATCACTATGTTTTTAATAATATACTGTCCTTCTAAAGTTGGCGCATAAGGAATTTCGGTAAATACCTCTCCGGGAAAAAAGAACAATGGGGCAAAAGTTCCTACCATTTGTAAAAACAGCAATAATAAGATTTCCCGCAGGTAAACTCCAAAAATTAACCCAACCCCTATTATGCTCTCCCATAGTGCAAGAATAAAAAGGATTGTACTGGATGAAAATAGATCAAAGGTTATGATATTTATTGTTCTAACAGCTATCCCTTCTGCCGGACTTATTCCCGGGATAAATTTTAAAAAGCCAAACCAAAAGAATACAATGCCAATACTTATACGAAGCAATAATATACCGTATCTGCTCATCCATTTCGTGATTTTTCTATCAACTTTTTCGGTGTATGGTGTTTTAATCAACATAGTGTTACTTGATTTAATATTAGTTCTTGATCTTTTTATCTTACGGAAATAACAT
>CAYFRV010000089.1:7867-9980 GCA_964345495.1 uncultured Bacteroidales bacterium
TAATAAGATATTACTGAAATAAAAGTTACATAATTAAACATTATCAAAATGAGCATTATAGGTGTTGTTGGAGGAATTGGCCCTTATGCCGGTCTTGATCTTTGCGATAAGATTATGAAAGAGACACTGGTTCAATCTGATCAGGATCACTTACCGGTTGCTTTACTATCATTACCTGAAAAGATTGAAGACAGAAGCAGGTTCCTCCTTGGACAATCAAAAATTAATCCGGCTTTTGCAGTCTCGGATGTTATTCAAAAATTAAATGAGATGGGAGCGACTAATATTGGAATTCCCTGCAATACTATGCACGCCCCGCAGATATTTAATGTTCTGACAGAACAAATTGAAAATAAGGGGTTGAATGTCAAAGTTGTTAATATGATCGGGGAGGTAATATCTTTTATTAGTACTAATCATAATGACATTAAGAAAATAGGTATATTATCAACCACAGGAACTTATAAAAAGAAAATTTATTATGATGCGCTTATAGATAAAGGTTTTATTCCTGTCAGAGTTTCTGAAGACATCCAGGAAGAAATTCATGAGGCAATTTATAACAAGGAATTTGGTATAAAGTCTAAATCTGCCCCAATCACAAAACGAGCAAAAAATATACTGGTAAATGGAGTAAGATATTTGAAAGATGCTGGAGCTGAAGGTATTATTTTGGGATGCACGGAAATAGCTTATGCAATGCCGTATAAAAAATTGAATGATCTTCCCCTTTTTAATACCACAAAAATTCTAGCCAGATCTTTGATAAATCTTACTTATCCGGAAAAGTTAAAACCTGTGGATTAGTTTTATTTTTCGTAACTAATCCGGTATATGGCATTTGCATAATCATCCGAGACTAAAACAGATCCATCTGGCAGTTGTTTTATATCTACAGGCCGGCCCCAAACATCTTCTCCCTGAAGCCAACCCCTGGCAAAAGGAATATAATTTTCTGCCTTGTTTTCATTGAGTTTCACAAAACTTACCCGGTAACCTATTTTGGAACTGCGATTCCAGCTTCCGTGTTCTGCAATTAGTATAGAGTTCTTATATTTATCCGGGAACATGTCTCCTGTATAAAAAATCATTCCTAAAGCCGCGACATGAGGTCCTAATTCTTGCACGGGTGCGGTGAAATTATTACAATCTTTATCTTCTCCAAATTCAGGATCAGAAATATCTTCTCCATGACAATAAGGATAGCCAAAGTGCATTTCCGCTTTTGGCGCTCTATTTAGTTCATCCGGAGGGATATTGTCGCCCATCCGGTCTCTGCCATTATCCGTAAACCATAGTTCTTTGGTTTCAGGATGCCATGCAAATCCTACTGTATTTCTAACGCCTTCAGAAAATATTTCCATGTTGCTTCCATCGGGATTCATTCTTGTTATGGTTGCATATATCTCTTTTTCACTTTCACAAATATTGCATGGTGCACCTACTGGTACATAGAGTTTTCCGGAAGGACTGAAATCAATATATTTCCATCCATGATGGCGATCAGTCGGGTATTCATCGTATATAACCTCATATTCAGGTTGATTTTTGTAGTTTTCGTATATGTTTTTAAAGCGTAAAATTCTGTTTACTTCTGCTACATATAGATGATCATTATATAAAGCTACGCCGTTTGGCATATTCAGTCCTTCAACAATGACATATTTTTCCTCTGCTTTAAAATCGCCATCGCTGTCAACTACTGCGTAAACCTTGTCTTCAGTCCTGTTTCCGACAAATACTACACCGTTTTTGCCTATAGCCAGAGAGCGGGCATCTTCGATTCCTGATGCAAAAACATCAATTTTAAATCTTTCCGGGAGTTGAATATCATTGAGCTGGAGGTTCGTTTCGGACGACATTTCAGGCGGATTCTCCTGTGAACAGCCGATATTCAGAAAAATAATAAATAAGCTTAGAGTCAGTATGAATGTCTTCATAAAAAATTATTTTTTAGGTGGTTATTAATGTTGAATTTTTTGTTTAAAAAACAATAGCCTAAAAAAGTAAACAAAATTTTCTCAAAATCGTTTAATGGGTTTTAACCATAAAAATAAATTATATGAGTTTTTTTCAGTGGAAAGATTCAATGTCGGTAGGAATAGACGAAATT
>CAYFRV010000090.1:0-7609 GCA_964345495.1 uncultured Bacteroidales bacterium
AGCTCCGCATCCACAGTAAACACCATGGCGGCATTTATTTCGTGTTCTTCTGATATGGTCTCATCAGTAGTTACTTTAGTTCTTATGCTAAAACTATCCTTGAAAATATATTCTTTCAAATCTACCGAAGGAGTCTCCATTTCCAATGTTTTGCCAATATCATCAGGAATTGTCTCACTGGAAGCAATCTCTCTTTCCTCCATTCCTTCGGCCTTTATGTAAAGAGTTAAACTTTTAAGAAAACTCAAATCCGAATCAGAAGGCGATTGCAGCGTTAAAACCAGCTCTTTCATTACAATTTCTTCCACCAAATCCTTTTTTGTATCGTTTCCGCTGAATTTTTCTTCGGAATTGGTGGTAATATCAGGAGTAGATAGCGATATCGGTGTATCTATTCCTAAAGTTGCCGGCACAGTAAACGATTTATCATATTCAATATCAAACTTGGTTAATTCATTGACTTCTTCACAGGAAACAGTCAGTAGCATCATACTAACAAGGAAAATACCGGATTTCATCAAACGTTTAAAATTACTTGGGTTAAATTTCATAGTTAAGGTTTTATAGTTTATGTTTTTTCTACGTGATGGAATTCATTTTGTTCAGTCTGGAGAATAGTAATTTATAAGAAAGATTCTTTTGGATGATAAAACGCTTTAAAATATAGACCCCAATCAATAATTTTAGTAACTTGTATTTTAATTTGTGTTGATCCTGAATTGTAACATATTGGCCCTGTCAGCCTTACAGGTGAATACCCTTTGCAGCTACAATTTTACTCAATAAATAATAGTAAAGGCAAGAATCGATGTGCCGGAACTGTTTTAAAATATTACGCCATTCTGTTATTGGTTTATTATTCGTTTGTTTTCAGGGATTTGTAAACGATATTACAGCCATTACATCCCCTTCTCAAAGTAATACAGCGATAGACACCGCCAAAATCAATCGTATGAATCGAAAGGCGCTCCGGTATAGAAGATTGATGCCCGATAGTGCTAAATATTTGGCTGAAAAAGCTTTGCTTTTATCGGAACAAAAAGGTTATCAAAAAGGGAAGGGAAAGGCTTTTATTGCCTTAGGTTATGCGCATCTTGTGAATTTCACTCCGAACGACAGTGCTGAACTGTGTATGCATAAAGGGTATGAAATCTTTAAAGAGATGGATGACAAGGAGGCTATGGGTCTTGCATGCTTTGGCCTGGGGTATGTTTACAGTTTTCGGGGAGATATGAAAAAATCCCTTGAATATTCTAAAAAAAGCTATGAATACTATAAAGTTGCAGGAAATAAAAGAGGAATGTTTAATGCAGCAAATTCGCTTTCATATCTTTATAAGCAGTATAAGGAGTATGATAAGGCATTTGAATATATTTACCGGGCAATTGAATTTGGTAAGGATATTGATGATACAACACTTATAGCCGATGGTTACAATAGCCTTGGGAATATCTACAAAGATCAGGCGCTTTTTCAGCAGGCAATAGATAATTATTTTAAAGCTTTGAACTTGTGGAAATCACAGGAGGATTCGGCCGGAATGGCAATTGCCTATGGAAGTATAGGAAACATGTATTACTTTCAAAAAAACTATCAAAAGGCACTGGAATATCATAAGCGAAAACTACCGATAGTAATCAGCAGGGAAGACAACTGGGAGGAAAGTAAAACATACAACAGTATTGCCGAAGTATATAATGCCACAGGAAAACATCAGGCTGCCCTTGTATTTTTTAATAAAGCACTACAGATGAATTCTTATATGAATTATCCTGTCGGGCTGGCAAAAAGTTATTATAATCTGGCCCAAACCTACTACCTTATGAATAAATTAGATTCAGCGATAACATATATCGATCTGTGTCTGGAAAAAACAAAAAAAACAGACGTTAAAGCTGAATGGGCAAATTATTATATATTGAGAGGGAAAATTCATAACGCCTTAGGAGATGCAAATTCTGCACTGAAAGATATCCTGGCTGGATATAAGCTGGGAAAAAATCTTAATTTACCGTTTTCTATCTCTGATGCTACTGATATGCTGAGAAAAATTTATGCTTCCAGAGGAGAGTATGATAAAGCTTATAGTTACTTAAAAGAATACAAATCCTTACAGGATAGTATTAACAAAGAGGCCAACATTAAAAAATTAACACGCCGCGAAATACAATATGAATTTGACCAGAAAGAAAAACAACTTGAATCGGAAAAAGCCCGGGAAATTGAAACCTACGAAAGTGAGGTGAGAAAACAGCGGGCTTATTTATTCCTGGTCGTTGGAATAGCATTATTAATCGTCATTATTACCGTTTTCTTTATAAAACACCGCAATACCAAAGCAAAATACCAAACTATAGCCCTGGAGCAAAAACTGCTAAGGACACAAATGGATCCTCATTTCATTTTTAATTCTTTATGCGCTATCGAGGAATATATCATGGAAAGCAAACCAAAGGAAGCTGCGCATTTTCTATCAAAATTTGCAGGATTGATGCGTTTCATCTTTGAAAATTCTAAAAACGATTTTGTATCGCTGGAGGATGAGGTAAAGACACTTAAAGATTATCTGGAGATACAAAAACTCCGATTTGATACAGATTTTGATTATAGCATCACTATCAATCCGCCAATCGATGCCGAAACTTATTCTATTCCCCCGATGCTGGTTCAGCCTTTTGTAGAAAACTCTGTTCAGCATGGTCTGTTACCCAAAGAAGGAAAAGGAGAAATAGAGGTGGCTTATGCGTTAAATAACGGGATGATATCTATTGATGTAAAGGACAATGGAATAGGATATAAACAGTCGTTAAACATAAAAAAGCAGCCACAGCAAAAAAGACAATTCATTTCTTCCCTGGTGACAAAAGAAAGAATCGACTATCTAAAAAAAACATTAAATCGCAACAGCCGTTTTGAAGTTATAGACCTTGAGGAACATGATAAAACGGGAACCTGGGTACACATAGAAATTCCTTACAGGATAACAATTGGATAATAGAAGTAAGTATAGCTTCCCGAAAAATTCATCCCTGTTAAAAAATCTTACTTTCTGAAAGCATATTTTTTAATTCACTGGATTTTCTCTCTTATTTGTTTTATATTGAAATACTTAAGTTTTCAGTCATGAAAGTTGTTATCGTTGATGATGATAAGAAAATATGCAGATTTATCTCTGGGTTTATAGCGGATAACTTTCCCGATATAAGTGTTGTGGACATAACCCATGATATTGAATCCGGATACCATGCCATTAACAAACATTCACCCAACCTGCTGTTTCTTGATATTCGTCTGCCTGACGGGATGGGGTTCGATTTGCTGAGAAAGTTTGATTCCATAAATTTTAAAGTAATCTTCATAACGGGTTATGAGAAATTTGCTCTTCTGGCAATTAAATTCAGCGCTCTTGATTATTTGTTAAAACCAATTGACCCGGAGGAACTGACAGAGGCTACACGAAGAGCATTAGAGATGGTCAGACATGAGGAAGAAAATGTGAAAATCGATGCTTTACTGGAAAACTACAATGAAAAAAAAGTCTTAAAGCGAGTTATTTTAAAAACCTCAGAATGTATTCATGTAATAAAAGTTGAGGATATCATCAGATGTGAAGCGGATAATAATTACACTTTCTTTTTCCTCAGAGATGGAAATAAAATATTAATTTCCAGAACCATCAAAGAATATTGCGAGCTTCTGAAACCTTCGGGTTTTTTAAGAGTGCATCAATCGCATCTTATCAATGTATCCTATATTGATAAATTTGTAAAATCCGAGGGTGGATATATCCTTATGAAAGACAAGTCCCAAATACCCGTTTCAATTCATAATAAACACTTGGTAATTAAAGAACTGGAAAACCTACTCTACAGATGACCGGGGTTTTTAAATTCTAAATAGCCTGATAAAAATTCTCATCAGATTTATTTGTATTCTAATTTACCACCCTGACAGCCAGGTTATTGTTGTATATTTGTTATAACCGGAATAATGCAAAGGGCAAGTTTTTATTGTATCACCGGCAAATTATATTTTTCAGACCTTAAAGACCAAGACTATGAGACAATTAAAATTTCTTTTAACGATTTTAATCCTTGTGTTATTAGTACCACAAGGATGTAGCGAGGAGGAGAAGGATGACGAGAACTCAATCTCTTCTTATGTGAAATTTACTATGGACGGGCAAGAATATGTATGGAATAATGTAGCTCCTGTTAGTGTTTATTCTTCCAGCATTCAATTGGTCGGAACCCAAACTACAGAGGAAGAAAAAATAAGTTTCGAGTTGATAATTAATGCATCAGAAACAGGAACTTATAATGAAGTGGATATTATGTTTTCCTGCGGCAAAGAAATCGCTTACTGTGCCGATGAAAGTTCTGCAAATTTTGGAGCGGAATTTAATATTAAGCTCACGGAGACAGACCCTGGACTGAAGGGAACTTTTAGCGGTATAGCAGTTCAATGCGGAGCGGTGGATTCAACAGGAGTTGAAATAAAAGACGGAGAGATTAACATCAGGAATGAGGATATTATGCGGTATTAACTTAATAAAACAATCATTATGAAAGCAAAAACTATTTTTTTTATTCTAATCGTCTTTTATTCCGGAATTCAGGTATCAGCACAAGGAGTTTCTGAAGCAATGGAAGCCATTTTCATGAAAGACTATGAAAAAGCCAGTGAAATCATCAATAGTGGTATTGATGTTAATGAAAAACACAGGGATAGCTATCTTTTAAATGTTGCTTGTTACAGAGGGGATTTGGAATTGGTTCAACTACTTCTTAAAAATGGAGCTGATGTTAATGTAGTTGCAGGAGATGGGGCAACACCTTTGGTATGGGCAGGAAAAGGAGATAAAACCGGGGAAATTGTATCGCTTTTGCTCCAAAAGGGTGCAAAGATAGATGCAGAAAATAAACTTGGAACCTCTGCCTTTGATAATGCTGCACGCAGTTACTGTAGTTCAAAGGCTCCTCCTTCGATGGAAGTTTTAAAAATTCTGGCTGACCACGGGGCCGATGTAGACAATCCAATACCAGAAGGAGATGCAGAAGGCTACACAAATCTGACTGCTGCAATTGTATGGAATAAAATTGAACTGGTAAAATTTCTCATTGACCGGGAAGCAGATGTAAATATTGCCGCAGCTGACGGGAATACACCCCTTATGGCAGCTTGCCGGGAAGGCAACCTTGCAATAGTTAAGCTATTGATTAGTGCAGGTGCCAATACTGAGCCTGTTAATAACAAAAGCGAAACTGCTTTGCAATTAGCAGAGAAAAACGAACACCAGGAAATTGTGGAATATCTGAATTACAGATAGGCCTTTGATTGTGTTGCTTAAGAAAAAAACAATGTAATCTGAATTTATAGCTGCAGCTGTTAACGAATCAATCAACACTTATTAAAATGAGGAATATTAAAAACATGAAAATCTTATTATCATTACTTATCGGGCTTTGGGCAACTGGTTTGTGTGCTCAGCAATCCCTATCTGTCGCAGGATTTTCCCATTCAAATTCTTCCGGTATGTTAAGCTGGAACATAGGAGAATTGATGACAGAGACAATGGAGTCGAACGGGTTGGTCCTCACACAAGGACTCTATCAAACCAGACTTGAGGTAACTACTTCGACAGAACAATCCTTCACACTGTATGATATCACTGCCTTTCCAAATCCGGCGCAAGATTTCATACATATTGTTGTGAACTATCCAGATTTGCAGGGAATGTATTATTCACTTTATAACAATAAGGGAGTTCTTCTTAAAGAGGGAGATATTACCAATAGCATTACTAAAGTAGATCTGGAGCATTTTCCACCTTCGGTTTATTTTATTCAGGTGAAAGACAAAATGAAAATGCTGCAGACATTTAAAATCATTAAAAATTATTAAAATGAAAAAACTTTACTTTTTTATAATGCTGAGCATACTTGCCATAAACCTGAATGCTCAGGCTCCTGAAGGATTTAAGTATCAGGCTGTCTTAAGGAATACCTCAGGTGAAATTAAAGCCGCTACTGATGCCGAAGTTGAGATTATTATATTACAAGGCTCCGCAAATGGTACAGAAGTATATGCAGAAACGCATGACATTACTACCAACTCCTATGGTTTATTTACCCTGAATATAGGTGAGGGTAGCACTTCTGATAATCTTGGAGATGTCGACTGGGCGAACGGTCCATATTTTATTGAGGTGAACGTAGATGGCTCAACCATGGGGACAAGCCAGTTGTTAAGCGTTCCCTATGCTAGGTATGCAGAAGATGCCGGCAACGTGTTTAGTGGAAATTATAATGATCTTGCTAATACTCCTGATCTCAGCGATACTGTAAATTACATTAAACAGGAAGCAGACCCTGTGTTCAATGGTTCTGTTGCAAAGGGAATTACAGCTTCAGATACAGCCAGTTGGAATGAGAGCAAAAACAAATGGAGTTTGAAAGAGAATGATACGTTGTATTATGATAAGGGACTGATAGGTATTGGAACGGATAAACCTGCATCAAATTTAACGGTTGAAGGTACGGGGAAACCCTATGACGTTACGATAAGGGACAATAATGCATTCTTGATTATAGATGGACAAGACTCAAATGCAGGTATGCAATTATTCAACAATGGAAATTACAAAACAACTATGTATTACAGCCCTTTTAATGAGAGATTCCAAATCTATAACCAGGGCAGTGTGGGACTTTCGCTTAATTCATCAAATTCCCTGGGCATAAAAACCCTTGATCCTCAGGAGGAACTACATGTCAACGGTGCTGTACGGGTAGATGAAACTACACAAACCCCCAGTCCTAAAACACTTTACGGAAATGCCATCCCCTTAGCGTATGCTTCTGTTAATACAAATGGTACGTTAATCACAGGATATGGAGTTTCTTCTGTTGATAATCCGGGCATCGGGTATTATACTGTTAATTTAGAAAATGCATGGTCTGGTGATCCTGTGGTTTTAGTTACCTGTTACAATTCAACTCCTAATGATGAGGTGGCAACATATTATGCTACTCCGAATGATAATAAAGTTAATGTGAGATTATCCGATGGGGCAGGAAATCCAACTACATCTATTTTTTCAATACTTGTTTATGGTATGCCGGAATAATACATAAATAGGATAAGATAGAAACATGAAGGGTCTGTATATTTTTATCTCGACTGTGTTCGTTTTTTTCTGTCTTTATTCAAACAATATGGTCGCTCAGGAAAAAACGAAAGATGTAACACTCAGAGTTATTCGGATAAAATGGCCAAACAAACTCTGGCATACGGTTACTTCAGATACTACATTGATTACAGTTGAAGAAGGGATCCGATTTGGTGCTGACAACACGTTACCATATTTTACTTTACTTAAAATTCTAAACCCTTCGAATATTACAGTTCAATATTCACATGAGTTGTTTATAATTGGTGAGTCTATAAGTCTTTCTTCAGATGTTAATATTACGAACATTAACTTGCAGGGAAAATGTTTCAGGATGATACAGGAAGGTTCCGGGTCTGATTTCTGTGTTGACATTCTACCAAAATAAGACAGATCATATTTATAAATAAAATTAATCTACAGTCATGAAACGTCCAT
>CAYFRV010000090.1:7709-9820 GCA_964345495.1 uncultured Bacteroidales bacterium
TCCATATGACTTTTAAAAAATTAAAAATAATCATATGAAATCAGCTAAAAATTATACAAGACGAATAGTAGGGATATTTGTATTCCTGGCTATTCTTGCTATAAGTCACACAGATTTATATGCGGAAAAGTATCTGGTCATAAACAAAGAAACCAGTGGTGAGGGATCCCTTTTCCACGCAATAGAGTCGGCAAATTCACATCAGGGCCTTGATACTATATGTTTTGATACAGGGGTTAGGGGTGTAATCTTTACTGGTAAGGGATTGCCTGAGATAACTGAATCCCTTGTTATTTTTGGACCGGGTGCTGACCTGTTATCCGTTCAACCTGATGGAATGGACAGGGCGCTTAAAACAGAATCGTTTTATAATGATTCTCTATTTGTCTATGGGTTGACTTTTTCAGGAAAAGAAAATTATGGATCTTGTGTTTCTCTGGATGGAGGAAAGACTTATTTTTACAACTGCAAAATTACAGGAAATGAAAACACCTACACAAATTCAGGGGGAGGCGGAATTTATATTTTTGGGGGCCACACCTGGTTTTATAATTGTGAAATCAGCAACAATAGCAGTTATGTAGGAGGAGCTGGAATTTTAGCAGCTGCTAGTTCACAAGTATTTATTTACAACTGCGCTATTCTTAACAATAGTGTTGTTTCTGCTTCCTCTGATGAATGGGGTGGAGGAGGAATTTATAATGCCGGAGATATTATTTTAGAAAACACAACAATATCCGGAAATTCACATCCTTACAGGGGTGGTGGAATTTATAATCTTTTATATGACAGAAACATTCGCATGAATCATGTAACGATTACAAACAATACAGCAAATGAAGGAGGCGGAATCTATAACAGGGATAAAGATGAAGATGGAACAGATACAATCTGGATGAAAAATACCATAATAGCCGGAAATTCGGGTAATTTAGATGCCAATGATTTATGGGGTTCCTATATCTCTGAAGGAAATAATTTGATACAGGATAGTTCAGGTGCTATAATTACGGGAGCTACGGATTCTGACATCTATGGCGTGAGTCCTGAATTACAACCTTTAGGTTATTATTCGTGGGAAACACAACATCACCCAATTTCAGCAGAGAGTTCAGCCGTTGATCAGGCCAACCAATCCGATTTTTTACCTTACGATCAAAGAGGAATAACCAGACCTTTTGATGGAGATACGGATGGCACACCTACAGCGGATATAGGTTCATTTGAATATATTGTGGATGATGATTCAGATGGTGTTCCTGATAATGAGGAGCAAGGACCTGATGGAACAGATGAGGACTATGATGGTAACGATGATGGCATACCAGATAAAAACCAGAAAAATGTTACTTCTTTAAAAACATTAGGGGGAGATTATTATATAACTATTAATGCTCCTGAAAACACTGTTCTTTCAAGAGTTAAGGCTTTGGCAAGTGAGCTGATGCAAACAAAAAAATCAACAAACGATTATCCTTTTGGTTTTATTAGTTTTAAAGTGGATTCGCTTCATAATGCTGATTCCCGGGATGTTCTCATATATTTACCTGAAGGCCTGACGACAAATGGATATATAAACTTTGGCCCTACAACTGATGAACATTATCCTCATCTGTACAATTTCATTTATAATGGAGAAGTTGGTGCTGAATTTGAAGAAAACAGGATTATTCTCCATTTTATTGATGGTCAGACCGGAGATAATGACCTTACCGAAAACAATAGCCTGCTTGTAATTGGAGGTCCGGCAAATGTTGATTCATCAGAGGAAGATGAAGAGGATGATGAAGAAACAACAATTATGCCTGGGGAGGAAGTTTCAATATCATCCTTCCCAAATCCATTTACCTCTTCAATAAACTTTATTGTTCCTGGCGCCGAAAGGAACCATACCATCGTAACAATATATAACACAGAAGGAAAGGAACTCAAAAAAATGATGTTTTACAATCAGGACAATAACCTGCTTGAAGTAGATTGTTCCGATCTTCCAGTCGGTGTTTATTTATATAATATTAGTCAGGGAAATTCTAATTATACAGGAAAAATAATCAAAATGGCACATTAAAAAGATAATTCCCTTTTTTAATTCTTTAAATAGCGGAGGATGA
>CAYFRV010000091.1:0-9757 GCA_964345495.1 uncultured Bacteroidales bacterium
CTCACCTTCTCAGTGCTCATTGTTTTTCTCAAACTAAATTAACTAAGCGTTTTCAGATAATGCTCTCTTTCCTTTTCAAGCTTATTTTTAACCTTTTCAAGAGTTAAATCTTTCTCTCTTAACATTCTGGGCCATTCTTCCGGTATAATGTCTTCAAAATAAGTAAGGCTTTTTACTGCATGAAAATCATTTCTAGTTGCATATTTCTCTTTATAGAATTCAATTAATTCGCCGAATGTAAATTCTTGTAAGAGGAAATAAACATCTATAAAGTCTTTTACTCTTGTACCATCTCCTGTGATTGCATTTACTTTCATTGCCGCTAAATCAGGTTTGGGGGCAAGCTTTACTCCTTCTTCCTCAACCAATTTATCTATAATTTTATAATCATGCTTAATAAAATCAACAAAAACACCCTGAATAATGCCTTTTAATGTGTTTTTACGAGAAAATTGCATTTGAAAAGCATAATTCTGTTCCAGGTATTCCAAGCTATCGTTAATATAAAAATCTTCTCTTGTGAAAAAATCAATATCAACGGAAATACGATGACCAATTTGTAATGCAAGAGAGGTGCCTCCTACAAGAATAAATTCACTGAATTCCGGATCTTTTTGTAGTTTTTTAATCAGGTCCAGTGTTGTTTGGCTGACTGTCTCCTTGTGTAGCATCTAAGCTGATCTTTACTTAAGTTAAAGAAGGAAAGTACAAAGTTATATGTTTTGGGATCAAGATATCCTATTTTTTTAATCTCTTCCTTAATCGTTTCTGTTTTATATTGAGTTAATATAAATTTAAATTCAGCGATATTTCCATAACTCAATACTCTTTCAATAATTAAATTCTTGTGTTTATTCAGATCAAGATTAATTATATCAATATCCCAGAACAATTCTTTTCGTAGGGGAATTTGCTTCATTTGACTTGTGATTAATTCTTTTTACTAATATAACAAATTCTTAACCGAGTTATTGTAAAATAAAATATTAGTTGAGGGTGGTAAAACACTAAGCTACTTCGTATTCAAATTTATTGGGGTATTTTGTGTTTTTAGAGGCATTTAGTATTTCAATACCAACTATATTTCCTTCTTTTGAATAGTCAATTATAATTCCTGGTTTATCCTCATGGCTTTCATTTACAGGTTCTTCTGAGAATTCCATATATAAAATATCGTTCTCTTTATCATATTTAATCTTCATAATATTTATCGGTTTTAGAGGTTTTATATACTGTTATAACGACATAAGGGTCCTTATTTTGTATTGACAAAAACACGATAAAGTTAAGATTTTCCATTTTCATCTATCATGGCTTGTAGATAGTGTAATTTTCTTTATCAATTATCTGTTCGGGTTTATTGAGAATATTATCCACTATTTCTTGTGAAATACTCCTTTTTATCATCTGTTCAGCAGCATGAGCTGAGATTTTATACTTCATTTTATACAAATGTATTTTCCCTGCGCGCGACACATCCCCTTCAAAGGAATAATAGGCTGCGCGGGATTTTTGTGAATTTGCCGGATTAAGGTGATTTGGTTAATCGAGTTGGTCTACTACCTACTTCCTACTTCTTACTTCCTACTTCATTTCTGATCCTCTATTCTTCATCCTCCGTAGCTTTAGCGAAGGAGGTTCTCCCATTCTCAGTGCTCATCCTCTCATCTCTCATCTTCTCACTGTTCATCTTCTCAGTTGAATTTTGGCTCTTGGCTTTTGGCTTTTGGCAGTAAAATGCGACTTTGTCTTATTTTCTCCCATTCTCCTTTTCTCCCGTTCTCACCGCTACTCTTCTGATCTCTCACCTCCTCAGGGCTCACCATCTCAGTCCTTATTGTTTCTTTCTTCTTAACCTGCTGTATTTTCGTGTTGCCCGCCTTTTTCAATTCTTCCTTCTTTTAATTGTTCATTCTGCGGATACCGCCCTGAGCTTTCTATAGCCCTAAGCACGATATCTTTCACGTTCTTGTCGGCGTTTTCTACTTTGGTGTAAAGTTGGTTGATCAAATCATCCTGGTCCTTGATTTTATTTTGCAATGTTTCAATGGTTTGGTCTTTCAGTTTCAACTCCGACTGGTATTCTTTCTCCAGCATTTCTTTCTCATGCTTAAACTGAGTTGTTAACCTGTCGGTTACTTCCTTCTCTTTTTGCTGAACAGCTTCTTCTAGTTGAGCAGGGAATTGTTCTGCCTTTTGCCTGAGCTCCTGAAGTTCCTCCTCCTGGGCTTTCAGGTTGGCTTCTCTTTCCTGTATCTCTTTTTCAAAAGCTTCGCGTTTTTCTTTTAATTCGCGCTCCTGTTTTTCCTTCTTCTCATTGAACGCATCTTCTTCTTTTTTCTTCTTTTGTTCCAGTTCATAATTAAACTCCTCCTCTTCCCTTTTCTTCTCTTTTTGAATGCGTTCTTTCTCCTCCTTCAACTCTTGCTCCATCTGTTTTTTCTCTTTCTCCCAGGCTTCTCTTTTTTCCTTCATTTCCTGTTCAAGCGCAACCTTCTTTTCTTTATGGGCATTGATAAGCGCAGCTAAAGAATCTGCTTCTGCTTTAATTTGATACACATCCTGAAGCTTCTCTTCTTCAATCTCTATTGCTTCTCTTACCTGGGACAATTTCTTTTGTTCCTGAATAAGCGATTCTTCCAGTTTATCTAACGACTGACTCATACTCATTTTCAAAGAAGCGATGTCCTGCATGACTTTGTCCGGCTTCTCTTTGGAAGCTTCGGTTAAGGTTTTCGCTTTCTTTTTTTCTTTTTCCTCGGAATCGGGAGTGCTTTCTTCTTTCTCCTGAAGCTGTTGCTTTAATCTTTCATACGCTTCAAGAATTTCCTTTTTGGTGTTTTTGCTTGATACTTCTTCGGCCATAGCTTTATTGTTTTAAGGTTTTTTGAATAGATTAATTGTCATTACGATTTCAACAACTTTCGCATCTCTGCTCCCCAATCAAAAGTTAAAGCATTTTTGCGCTGCACACAAAGCTGTCTGTACGATTCAAATAAATTCTCATCAATCATTCTGGCTATTTTAGTAAACAATGCTTCTTCTTCAGGCTCAAAAAGCAACTCTTTGTATTTTAACATTTCCGGTATTCCGCCTCGTCGGGATCCGATTACCGGAATCTCCAGATACAGACCTTCCATTATAGTATTAGGAAAAGAGTCAGCAAGAGAAGGAACTACCAGAAGATCTTGTTCTGTCAGATGTTTCATTGGTTCATCTTTTCGCCCATGAAACTCAATCTGTTCAGCATTCAGATATTTAAGCCGATATTTTTCTATAAGCTGTCCACTACCGATAAGATTTAATTTTACAGGATATTTTTTTTGAAGTAGCTTTTCCATTGCCTCTAATAGAATATGAAGGCCTTTCCTGTAATTATCAACATTTCCGACAAATGCAATTTCATAAACATTGCTGCCTTCCTTGTTGTTAATTTTTTTGACATTATTTTTTCTTATCCATGAAGGGTTTACATTATTGGGTAACACCACTATTTTCGGTTCAATTGAAGGTTGTAATTTTGGATGTCTTGAAATTATTGCTTGTTTGTCATAATTGCATTGAACTATAATTTTCCCGGCTTTTATGAGGGAGAACCGCTCCAATACTCGAAAAAAGTAATTAATCACTGGTTTAAATATAGTAATTTTGGATGCAGGGCTATATTTCTTATATTCAAAGTAATCTTCACGCAAAAAGAGTACAATATCAGGCAAACCTGCTAAGGCTCCTTGTATACCATAAGGGAACGAAAAAAGGACTGTACGATCAACATTCAATTTTTTTGCCCGTTTAAAAACTTTTCTATTCAGTAGAAAATTCAAAAGTCCATTTGGCAATATTTTTGATTTACATGGCTTTATTGGAAGTATTTGAAGACTATCTTTTTTGGGTAGATTTATATCTTTCGGTGCGAGCAGAAAAACTTCATCGTCATTATCAATCAAAGAATTCAAAATTTCAATGTATCTTTTGTTTCCCCCGGTTAAGGAATGATCATGGTAATTGTCTGATGTATAAAAAAGATATCTTTCCATATCAAATAGAATCAATCACTTCTTCCCACTTCTCCATAATTTTTCGGCAGCTATATTTCTCTTTTACTTTACTGGCATTTTTTCCTAAACGAACCTGTTCATTCTCATTATATACCAAATCATGGATTTCTTTTGCAAGCATATTTGTATTCTGATTATCTACCAATATACCATTTTCTCGATGATCTATTATTTCGTTTGGCCCATATTTGCAATTAAAACTGATGACCGGCAAACCTGCAGACATTGCTTCTATGAGAGCATTTGGAAAACCCTCATACCTTGAACTTAAAACAAAAATCGAAGCTTTCCCATAAACCTCACCCATATCTTTTATTCTTCCGGGAAAAATGACTTTATCATTTAGACCTGCCTCATTTCGATATTTAATCAAGGTATCCCTGTACTTCCCCTCCCCTATAACTTTGAGCTTCCATTCATAGGGCAAACCAGCTTCTTTAAAAGCTTCAATCAATAATTCAAATCCTTTTAGTTTTTCTAACCTGCCAACAGCCAGAATCATTTTTTCTTTATTTGTTTTGTCTACTTCAATACCTGGTAAAGGATTCGGAATATTAGTGACTTTTACCCCAAAATTTTTATAATAAGGTTTTACTGCTTCCGTCTGAACAACCAGATAATTGGCTAGTCGATAAAACAACTTTCTGGCTATAACCCATTTATATGACAATTTTACAAAAAAGGGGTTGCTTCTTTCAGAGATAATGACAGGAATATGAGCTATCCTGGCTGCCATGACGGATAAGATATTTATATCGGCAAAAAAACTAATCGCCACCTCAATATTGTTTCTTTTTAAGGTTTTAGAGATTGCTCTTACCTCATAAATGCCATGCACCAAACCATCAAAAAAGAATCTGGATTTTACAGCCAGCCCTAATTCAATATATTGAACTTCCGGATGCAATGAATAAAATGGTTTTTCTCGTTTTAAAGCCAGAATTGAAACATTTTTTCCTTCTTTTGCCCAATAATTTGCCATCTCACTGATAACTCTTTCAGCCCCTCCACCATTTAAACTTCCCACAATGAAAGCAATATTGGATTTCTCTGTCATTTTTTTAACAACTGTTTTAATAATCTGTAAAAAGAAGGAAAAAGAAGCTTACTAACATATTTAATATAAAAAACACCAAGCCATCTGATTGTTTGTGCTTTTCGGTTAATATCTCTGAATTTTACATCTGAAAAAGGATACCTTTTCTTCTTTAAATCATTCTTTAATGCATGTTGCAAAAAGTAAACTTCTTCGTTTTGCAACTCCTTTTGCCATGCCATAGCGCGTTCTTCAATAAACTCCATATTCAAATTTTTGTGTAGATAATTTTGTGACTCCGGAATTTTTTGTTGATAAGTTGAAACATCATCTTTAAAATGATCTTTTATACCCAGAAAATTCACTATTTCTCTGATTTCTTCATCTCTATTATTAAGAAGATTTTCATAAGAAATTACATGAAAATCCTTTTCATTACTATGCTTGTTAATTATTGAGCGCGTATATTTATACCCCAAAGCAAAAGAAACTATATTATCACGCATAATTTTTCCGGTGATGCTATCCCTTGTATTTTTCTGAGAATTATAAATTGCCCGTGGATCCCGGTCAATATGTAAAAATTCAGATGCAGGAAAACATTTCCGTACCTTCTCAATTTCCTGACAATATCTTCCCTTTTTATGAATAACAATTTCAGGATTATTTCTGAAATACAAATCATAAATTGCATTAAATAAAGTGTTTACTAATATTGGAAATTCACCTTTTTGAATTAAAAATTCCCTCAGATTGTTTCGGTCAATATGCCATTTTATAAACTTTTCATCTTTATATAGAGTATCCAGATACGCATCCAGTTCCTTCGTATTTTCTATGTATAATTCGGGGCCACGTAAAATTCCATCCGGGATGTTATCTTCAATAGTTACTCCGATCTGCCGATACTTATCCAGTTCCTTTGCCAACAAGGTAGATCCGGAACGAGGCAAATAAGTCAGGAAACATATCTTTTGTGCCATTATAACAATAAGTTGGTAAAATAAAGCAACCGATTCATAATATACACATGCGGCTTATATTCAGATAGATGATAAGGTTTTAAAATACCTGAATCAGCAGTTTCCAAAGTAAAATATTTTTCTATCAAATCGGAAAAAAATTTATTTATTAAACGAATCTCTCCGCCACTAATATCCTTTTTCCATTCATCGAGGGGAGCTTTGCTTATCTGCGTAAATTGGTGTTTATTCCAGCTGTTCCCTTTCCAAATCTCATTCATAATGGAGGGTTTTAAGAGGACAGGGTCGTAATTAATACCCAAAAATTGAGATAATTTTTTCAGTTCGTTTTGGCTGTCTTTCAAAAGATCATCATATATAAGAATATAAAATTTATCAGGATAGATTCTTTGAAATTTTTCCATGAAATAATAAGAATACTTCATTCTGAAAATTTCCGGGGCCAGGTATGGATAGGGATTTTTAAGAGAAGACAACTTCATGCCTTCATAAGTCTGTTTTTTATTTATTCTTGTATGTGTCCGAAGTGACTTAATAGCTGAAACAAAGTGCGCGTAAGGATTTCTCAACACATAAATAAATTTCATATCGGGATACCAGGACAACAATTCCGGGAAAAATTCAGTTTCAAGCACTGTTTTCGAAACAAACCTCAGATTATCAAGGTTACCCTTCTTGCCTATTGCATAATAAAAGGCCTTACAAAGAGCTTCATAAACCTCTTTGTAATCTTTAATCTCGAAATCTTCAATATATCGTTTAAAAGCATTATAATCAAACTCGGGAATATAGAATTCAGAATTTTCATCGGCAATTCTGTTAATAAATTTATTGTCAGCAATCTTCCTTGTAAGTTCTTTAGGATCTTTAATAAAAGCCGATTTATCTTTTACTATTGAAGGATGATAGGAAAATTTAAACAGATGCAATTCATTCCCCGGAAAAACAAAAAGTTCAGGATGGCTGTCTAAACAAGTCTTAACCATTGAAGTACCTGATTTTCGCAATCCGGAAATAAATATGGGAGCTTTCATTTATCTATTGTTTTATTGTTCTATTGCTAGATTGTTTCTGAAATAGAAAAAGAGATTAGCATTCTATACATGAACTTATTAAGTATATCTGTAGCCTCGCCTTTAAAGTTTTATTCCTAAAATACTAACATTGAGTTTTTTAACCTCTTCAAGCAAATAAGCTTTTTCTTCCTTTCTCAAAAATAAGAAATAACAGTAGAAGGCATATACAAGAATCAGGAGTTCTTTCAAAACTATATGGCCTATAAAACTGCCTGATATCAATACCGCTGTAAAGAGAAAAAAATTCAAAACAATTCTGTTCAGCTTATTTATAAATAAAAATTTCTTCTTTATCAGATAAAAAAGAATAAATGGTTTTAAAAAAAATGAAGCACTGGTAGCAATAGCGGCACCATAAAGTCCAAAGCGCGGTATTAACAATAAATTTAAAATAATATTCATTCCCAACATAAGCCAATTGATTTTTGCGCTTATCGAAGGAATTCCTTTTGCAGTAAAAATTGTTCCTACAGAAGAAACAACAGCTTTGGGGATAACACCTATAAATAATATCAATAGAAAAGGAACTGCTTTGAGATAGTATGAAGGCAATAAAGTATCGACTATAAAATCTGCATTAAAAAGAATGACCATTGATAAAACACTTAATAGCAGAAAAGAAAAGTCCAGAGAAAAGTTAAACAGTCTGTTGATGCCTTCTTCCGAATCATTTGAAAAAGATTGTGATAATTTGGGATAGGTCACTTTTGAAATACTATTTCCAATCAATAGAAAAAGTAATGAAAATTTCAAAGCATAATTATAAACAGCAAGTGATTCAGCATCTAAAAAATGTGCTACAAAAAGCATATCAATTCGCTTATCAAGCAATACAGCAATTGATCCGGCAAAAATCAAACCGCTAAACCTTACCAGTTTCCTAGAAGAAGAAAATGTATGCCGATTAAATATCAATTTGTAGTTAGGGATGAAAAGAGGAATAAGTGAAAACAACCCAACTATTGCCCCGGCGTAAAGCCCATAAATTACACCTGCTATGCCTTTCCCCTGATAAATAAGAAATACCGTTACAAGTACCTGGGTAATTACTGAAATCAAATTAATAACAGTAAGTCTTTTAAATTTCAGATCTGCTTGCAAAACACGGTTCAAATACTCCCTAAACATATAAAGGGGAATCAGCCCAATAATCATAAAGAAAATATTTGTTGCATTTGATATGTTAAAGGCCTGAAGAATTAAATCCTGAACCATTAAAAACAAAAAACAAGCAAACAAAGAGAAGCCAGCCATAAGCATAAGCCCGGCAGAAAAGTAATGATTTCTGTATTCAGCCTCCCTGGAATTATTCAATTTATGTACTATTCCGCCGCCAAGATTAAAAGAAAATATGGTAACAAAGTAGGACAAAACCAAAACAAAAGTAAGAAATACGCCTAATTCCTCCGGCAACAATAAATTACCAAGGATTATTGAAAAAACAAAAGAAAATCCTTTGGAAAGAAAAGTATTCAAAAAGCTCCAGGCAAAATTTTTCATCAAACTGAATTAACCATATTATTCAACATTCGAATAAATTCGTCAATACGCTTTTCCCAATGCAAGTGTTTTTCAGCCCAATTCATTATTCCCTGTTTCCTTGAAACAACTTCCGGGTTTGATAAGGCAATAATTTCTTCCATTTGCCTGTATATCTGCTGTTCATTAAAAGCAGGCAATAAAGGACAATCCTCGCCATAAGCCTCTAGAAAATCACTCGCATTAACATCCGTGCTAGTGACTACAATTCTCCCAAGAGAAAGGGCTTCACGGGTAATGCCCCCCAAAGCAGTCAAATCAAGAGTAAATTGGTCAAATACAACCAGGTTTTCCAGTGACATATAAGCGTGTAAATCAGGCAACGGTATATGGTCAACAAATTCAACAGCATCACCCAGTCCCAATTGATCCACTTTTTCTTCAAACAGCTTCACATCATCCCCATGTAACCCACAAACCATTAAAATCTTTTTCCCCGGATGATCTTTAATAAACCTGCTGTAAGCATGAAGTAATTTTTCTGTTCCTTTATAATTAGCCTTTTCAGGATTTAAATTTTTTCTGGAAGGATTATAGAAGATCCAGTCGTATTGACTATATTTTTCTTTTAATTGGCCAAGAAGAACCTTATTAATATTTTTATGAATCTCCCTAACATCCACCCAAAAAGGGACTTTTTCTATTTTTCCTCCTTGCCCCAGTAAACGGGCGCCCCAAATACAATCCTTCTGCTCAGTAAAAATTCGTGTCACATTTCCAATTCTTTTCCGATACAAATAGGAATAAATTTCTTTAAGAATGGAATCAGAAGCAAAAGGAACCTGGGTTATATCAGCACCCACAGGAAGAAAACCCACGGGTTTTTTCAACTTCAATACAGGTAGAATATACATCCCTGTAGTTAGAAGAATATCGTACTGGCAGGATAATTTTTTCAATCTGCGATTTGGGAAAAAATAGGGATATCTGTTTTCCCTGAACGGAATTATCCATTCGGGATAACCTTCTTTTAACTCAGGGTTTTGCCACTCGGGCAGGCTTCTCTTCAGTTTACTGTTTTTCGGAATAGCCAAAGAAGCTTCGAGCCCACGCTCTCTCAACCAT
>CAYFRV010000092.1:0-9671 GCA_964345495.1 uncultured Bacteroidales bacterium
ACTTAATCAACTAAATTAACTCAGTCAACTTAATTCTTGTGAATACGCTTAATCTAAATACTTACTAAGAATTGAGAAGAGCATGTTTTTTCTTACTGGTTTTGATATATAATCATCACAACCGGAATTTAGGCTTATTTCTCTGTCATTAGCCATGGCATAAGCTGTAAGTGCAATTATTGATATTTTGCTGTTTTTTTTCCGGATTTTTTTTGTTGCTTCTAAACCATTCATTTCCGGCATTTTGATATCCATTAGGATAGCATCAATTTCCGGATGATTTTGAGCTTCTTCAATAGCCTCAAAGCCATTGCGCGCACGGTAAATTTTTATCCCTGTTTTCCGTAAAGCAATTTCAAGGTATTTAAAATTACTGTCTTCGTCCTCCGCTATTAGTAGTGTTTTATCTTGCCAATTTTTTTTAACTTTATGTTCTTCCATATTTACTGGTTATTTTTTTGTTCTTGTTTATTTGCTGGTAGGGTGAAAAGAAAGGTTGACCCTTCATGGGGTACAGATTCTAGCCATATTTCTCCATTCATTATTTCTGTTAAATACTTACTTATTGTTAGTCCTAAACCCGCTCCGCGATATAATTTCTCCTTGTGATCCTCTATCTTTGTGAATCTTTGGAATATGGCCTTCTGTTGCTTTTTGCTAATACCTATTCCCGTATCTTTCACAAAGAACTGGATTTTATCGCTATCATTTCCCGAAATTATTTTATACCCATATTCCACAAAACCTTGCTCGGTAAATTTGATTGCATTGTCTATTAAATTGCTAAAAACTTGCCTTAACCGGTAGTTGTCTGCCAATAACTTATAATTTTTAATGTTTTCATCTTTGCTAACTAAAAGGTCAATGTTTTTATACATGACATTATCTGAAAATGCATGGTATAGTTCATCCAAAATTTGATCAACATCGCAATCAACCTTTTTTAACCGGAGTTGGTCTGAGTCGAGTTTTGCTAAATCAATAATATTGTCGATTAGGTTGAGCAAGCTGTTACTATGTACATTAATCTGATTTGTAAGTTCCTTTCGTAATTCTGAATCAATTTCGCTGTCATTGAGAAGGTTTGAGAATCCCACAATCGCATTCATGGGCGTACGAATTTCATGAGACATATTGGCAAGGAAGGAACTTTTTAGTCGATTGGCTTCTTCGGCTTTTTCCTTTGCTTCTTTTAGGTCCTTTGTCCGTTGTTCAACTAATTTTTCAAGATGATGCCTGTGCTTTTCAAGTTCAATGTTCTGGTTTTCTATATATTCTTTTTGTTCTCTTGCATAATCTCTTTGGGCTGCTATTTCGGATTTTTGTTTTTTTATTTCTTCTTCTGCTTGTTTAATCTGACTGATATCACTGTCAATGGCAATAAGTTTATTAAGATTTCCCTTGTCGTCTAAAATTGGCGTAAAGGTTGTTTGTATCCATATTTTTTCCCCGTCTTTGGCCTTGGACTGAAATTCAACTATTTTCCCTTTCTTTTCCTCTATACATTGATCAATAGCTGTTTTAATATTCTTGTAAATTTGTGATTTTCTAACATCAGATGTTTCAATATCTTCAAGATTATAACCGTATAAAGTCTCAAATGCTTCATTCACCCATTCAAGGGATCCGGAAGGATTAATGATAGCTACGGCATTATCTGTTTGTCTTGCTACAATACTTAATTTTTCCAGTTCGCGATTTGTTTTGACGAGTTGATTTGATTGCGCAATAATTTCTTCCTTCTGTTGTTCTATTTCCTTTGTGCGCTCATCTACCATTTTTTCCAGTTTCACATTTGATCTCTTCAAACTGCGTGTAAAAAGTTTTACAATTAGCCAAATGATTAATAGCAGTATAATAGAATAGATAATATAGGCAATGGGATGAGCATACCATGGTTTAAGTATTTTAAACCGGTATTTGACTGGTAGAGTCTCCTGACCATAAACATTTTTTGATTTTACCTTAAAGGTATAAGTTCCTGCTTTTAGGTTTGTATAACGGGTTCGGTTGATGGCTCCCCATTCCGACCATTCATCATTAAAACCTTCCATGCACCAGCTAAAAAGAGTTTTCTTACCCGGGTAATAATTTGTAGAGGAAAAAGTAATATTAAGCGTATTATCTTTGAATTTTATTTCCGGTATGAATGATTGGGTTTGCGCAGTTTTAGATTTTTTTTCATCTTCTGTTTCATTATAATATGCACCATAAAATATAGTAGAATCGCCGTTTATTGTTACTCTTCTAATTTGGGTGGAGAACTCAGCTGGTTTGAATACTGAATTCTGTTTGTATCTGTATAAACCTTCTGTTCCTCCTATCCAGGCAACTTCATCTTCAACATAGATATCCAGCACTGTCATATTCGGAATTCTTCTGAAGGGGGTAAAATTCCATTCAAAATCTCCCTTTTCTGTCATTTTTCCAAATCCTATTTCGTTATTCTTGTTGTTCAAGCCGGAAATCCAGGTACGATCATTATTGTCTTTTGTGAAAGCAAAAACGCCTTGGTCTTCTGAAGTGAACAATTCACCAAAAGTTTCATCAGGTTCAAAGCTGTCGCTGTTTTTATTGTATTTGTATAAGCCTGTTTCAGTGGCGAAAATCGGTTCTTCTTCGTGTTTGTAGATAAGAATATTACGTAGCGATTCAAATCCTGAAGATTCATCGTAATGTTCAATATTTACAGGCCGGGTGATCTGATTTTCCGATAGTTCTATTTTGTATACTCCGTTTCTGAATGTGCTTGCCCAGAGATTTCCTGATTTATCAGAAATGATTGAGCGGATATTGTATTTCACGCCTTCTATTCGGCCTTCTTCTATCCATTTTTTATCTTTGAATAATAAACTATATAATCCGTCAGATAAACCTAAAAAAACTCTGTCAGGATAATCAGGTGATGCGTATATATCAAAAACCCTTTTTTTAGGCCATATTGATTCCAGTCGAGTATTTGATATTTCAAACAGCCCTTCATTTGATCCTAATAATAATTTATTCTCATAATTTGAGTTATAAAGGAAAAATGACCATGTTTGCGATTTTAACTTATTTATGTGCTTGATTTCACCGCGTTCCAGGTAATTTATTCCGTTTCCGGTAGCTAAGTAAAGTTTTCCCTGATGCCTGATTATATCGTTTACATATCCCTGCAGGCCATGGGTCTTATTCCAATATGTTATGGGAGAGGCGAATTCAATATTGGCAATTCCATTACTTCCAGCTACCCAGACATTGTTTTGTTTATCTTTAAATAATCTCTTTATACTGCCAATTTTCAACTTATCTTTTTCATTTATGATTTTGAGGATATTACCCTGGGTATCCATTACAGCAATCCCACCAAGTGAGGTTCCAATTAAGATATAATCCTCATATTTAAGCATTCCTTTGTAGATATCGTTTTCTTTAAAGAATTCATCATTCGAAGTTTCAAAAGGTTGTACTTTAATATTTTTTTTACTGGAATAACTGAATTTCAGAGTATAGAATGAATTTTCTACATTTAGCAAATATGTAGTTTTGTCAAGTTGGAGAGTACTTTCAACGGGTTGGTTTTGAAAGACTGAGTTATCAAGTATCTTTTTGAAATTGCCTTCATTTAGTCTAAACATTCCTCTATCTTCTATATAAAAATAAGGCTCATGATTATAGGTGAAAGATGAGGTAATCTTTGTACTTTCGGATTTTTCTTCTATGCTATATCCATGTATAGTGTCGGAATGGTAGGTGAAAACTTTTTTCCGGGTCCTGAAATATAGCTTGTCTTTGATCATGAAAATATCAAGAATGTCATAAAATGGCTTGTTTTCATCGGCAATTAGATGGTTAAGGGAATGATATGTCATTTTTCCTTCTTTATCAGGCCTGAAACATCCAATTTCCCCGGAAGAAGCTACATAAATTCTCCCATTGCTATCTATAGTCATTCCTCTGCAAGATTTTTTATGCGGTAACTCTGTAAGATTCCAGTTTGTTCCGTCAAATTCAAGAATGCCGGATGTATTGCTAAAATACATGATACCTCTTTGATCTTGTATTATATCCCAGTTTTGCGGATGGGCTTCATATTGTTGTGGATTGTAATTTGTAATAAATGGTGAACCGCTATTTTCCAGCCATTGAGCAGAAACAGAAAAAGAAATTACCAAGGAAAGGAATATTGTCAGAAGAGTTTGCTTCATCTTACCGGATTTTCTGACAATATAAAAAAAATGGCCTTATGGGGCAAAGAAAATTAGATGAATCATGGTAATTTGGTGATAAATACTTTCTATTTCTGCACTTTACTGTTGCTTCTATAAATCAAAACTATAGATAAAATAAGAACTAAGATACCTAAAATATAAACAGGCCAGTTGAAGGAATCGGGTTGATATTCTCTTGTTAAATTTTCTAATTTTTTCTGAAATCCGATTTGTTCCAGGTTATTGTAATGGGCTAAAAAGAATCTTAAGTAATCCAAAACAAAAGAAATAAAAATTATCACCGCTCCTCCTACTAAAATCAGCCACTCTCTGGCTTTAATTTCGAATGTAATATGCTTACCCTGAAAGTGATAAATTACAAAAGATAAAGTGAGCATGATAAGTGAAATAATAATTGGTGCAATTACCGGAGATGACCATGGCACCGGAATTAGAAATAAAATATCCCACGTTGCAAAAGAAGCAGGCCATCCGAGAATGATTTTCAGGAAAATATAGTAGAAAATGTCCCAGATTGCGAAAATAAACAGGAAGTTGGCAAAACGCCCGTAAAAATCACGTTTCGCTAGCGCAGCAACGCTAACAATCATAACTAATGAGAAAAATTCACGTAAAAATTCGGTGCCGGCAATTTTTGAGTCTATGGTACTAAGAGGAAAGCTAAATCCTTCCGGATAGTATAATTCGCGAAGATATACAACAATGGAGCTTTCGAAAAACCCCATCGAAATAGCAAAAATCAATAACCATAAAAAAGTTCGGTTTTTATTGACTCGAGTATGGTTCATATCTAAGGAATTTACTATTTCAACGATGAGAAGTTTACATTATGATAAAATAAACGAAAATAATCATCGTCAATATGTTGTAAATGTTATTTTTGCAGAAGAAAATTTTGTACTGTGCTATATCCAGAAAACTTTGAAGAGAAAACCGGTTTCATTAAGATCCGGGAACGAATAAAACAGCATTGCTTAAGTGAATTAGGGAAACAAAAAGTTAACAAGATTAAGTTTGCCAATTCCCCGAAGTTTATCTCCTTACTTCTTAGTCAGGTTGAAGAATTACTCGAAATTCTGGAAATGGAGGAGAGTTTCCCTCTGGAATACTGTGTAGATACAGAAGCTTCCCTGAAAAGAATAAAGACCGAGGGGGCGCACATGGAACAGGAGGAATTGTTTGACCTTAGAAACAATCAGTCTACCATACGAAAAATTATTTCCTTTTTCAAACAGCGGAAGAAAGATGAAAAATATTTAAATCTTGCTGTTTTAAGTGACAATGTAACTGTTTATCCTTTTGTAAATGAGCGGATAGATCGCATTTTGACCACTAAAGGTGAAATAAAGGACAATGCTTCTGCGGAATTAAAACGAATACGCGAGCAGATATCTCAATACGAAAAGCAAGTTTCTGCGAGAAATAAGAAGATTCTGGATAATGCAAAGAAAAGTGGTATAGTCGCAGAAGACGCAACCCTTGCGATAAGGGAGGGCAGGTCTGTTATTCCGGTTGATGTGCATAAAAAACGAAAGATCAATGGATTTGTTCAGGATGAATCGGCTTCAGGAAAAACGGTGTTTATTGAGCCGGCAGAAATTGTGGAAATGAACAACCATATTCGGGAGCTCAGGTACTCAGAAAAAAGGGAGATCGTAAAGATCCTTGCCGAATTTGCCGATGACATCAGACCTTATATTGATGATTTGATTGCGGCAAATGATTTCCTTGGCACTATAGATTTTATCAGGGCAAAAGCTCTTTTTGGCAAAGAAATTAATGGCATAAAACCAGCCATTTCAAACACACCGATAATTCGATGGTACGATGCAATACATCCGCTTTTATTTTTGTCTTTCAAATCGGATAAAAGACAGGTTGTTCCACTTGATATTACTTTAGACCAGAAGCAACGGATACTTGTTATTTCCGGACCGAATGCCGGTGGAAAATCGGTATGCCTTCAAACTGTCGGACTTCTACAGTACATGTTTCAGTGTGGAATTCCTGTCCCTGTTAAATCGGGTTCAGAAATGGGCGTATTTAAAAATGTATTTATAAATATTGGTGATGATCAGTCGATTGAAAATGATTTGAGTACGTATAGTTCGCATTTAATGAACATGAAATATTTTATGCGTTATTCTGACAATCGCTCCCTGGTTCTAATAGATGAATTTGGCGCCGGAACTGAACCTGTTTTGGGTGGTGCGATTGCCGAATCAATTTTAGGTAAATTAAATGAAAAAGAAGTATTTGGGGTTATAACTACCCATTATTCAAATCTTAAACATTTTGCATCAAATCAGGAAGGCATCGAAAATGGCGCTATGCTATTTGATACTGACAAAATGACACCGCTCTATAAATTGACTATGGGCGAACCCGGAAGTTCTTTTGCTTTCGAAATAGCAAAGAAAATTGGTTTGCCACAGGAAGTTTTAAACCAGGCTTCGGAGAAAGTAGGCAAGGAACATATTGATTTTGACCGTAACCTGAAAGATATTATTCGCGATAAACGATATTGGGAGAAAAAGCGTGAACAGATCAAAACCAAAGAGAAGCGTCTGGAAAAAGTACTCAGTGATTATTCGCAGCAGTTGAAATCAGCAAAAGAAACAAAAAAGGAAATCAAAAAGGAGGCAAAAGAGGAAGCAGAAAAAATACTTGCTGATGTAAACAAAAAAATCGAAGAAACCATTCGCCGCATTAAAGAAAGCAATGCAGAAAAAGAAGAGACAAAGCAAGCACGTAAAGAATTGGAAAGATTCAAAAAACAACAGCTTGAGCAAGATGAAAACAAATTAGATAAAAAGATTGATAAGCTGGAAAAAGAGCAAAGAAGGGTAAGAGAAAAATTGGATGTCGATACAGAGAAGAAAGAAAATACCGAAAAGCAAGAGAAAAGAATTGTTAAAGGCGATAAGGTAAAGATGAAAAATCGTGATGCAGTAGGGGAGGTGATGGAGATTAATGACAAAACTATGCTGGTTGCTTTTGGAAATATCATGACAACAGTTGCTCCCGATAAACTTGAAAAGATAAGTGAAAAAGCATATAAAAATGCAACTAAAATTAGCTCAGGAGCTTCGAGCCAGAATTTTGATCTGGGTAGAAGAAAAATGGAGTTCAATACAGAGCTGGATATTCGTGGAAAAAAAGCTGATGAGGCTCTTCAGCTGGTGAAAAATTTTATAGATGAGGCTATAATGATTGGGGTAGGCTCAGTAAGAATTCTACACGGAAAAGGTACGGGAGTGCTCAGGCAATTAGTAAGACAATATCTTGAAACTGTTGATGTTGTGGAGAATTACAGAGATGAACATGTAGATTACGGAGGAGCTGGCATTACAGTAGTTACCTTTGCATACTAATTTTTTTTATATATTTGATAAAACAAACATAATTACTATTGGTCTTAATATACACACATAAAATTACTCCGAGGCTGAGCTATACTTTTGATTTTATTCTAAATCAGATATTAGGGCTTGAATATAGAATAACCGATAATAAGGAAGAGTTTCAGCAAAAAGACGGGCCAAAAATAAATTATTCCGAAGATAATTTTAATGATAGTATTTTCATTAAACCCAGCAACCTGCTTTTTGAAGATGATATAAGACCGCAAAATCTATTTGTGACGCAATGGGATAACGTGAAGATTTTTTTCCAGACTAATGACACCTCAGTGTTGCCTTTTGATCTTTTTGCGGCATCATTTTATTTAGTAAGTCGCTATGAGGAATATCTTCCGTTTGATGCAGATTCTCATGGACGATTTGAAGCAAAAGAGAGCCTGGCTTTTAAGAATAACTTCCTTCATGAACCGATAGTCGACCAATGGGCTTATATTTTTGCTGATATATTAAAGGAACGCTATTCCGGCATTCAAATTCCGGGGCGAAATTTCCAATATATTTCAACTATTGATGTGGATAATGCTTATGCTTTTCTGTTTAAGGGAATAAGCAGAACTTTAGGAGCTACTTTTCGTTCATTACTCAACCTCGACCTGCAGGATAATTTTCGGCGTTACAGAACGCTTGCAAATAAAAGAGACCCTTACGATACGTATGATATCTTTTTTGATACGCATCAGAAGTATGGTATCAAACCCATTTGGTTCTTCTTAGTAGGCAATAGCGGGAGGTATGACAATAATGTTTCTCCTGATAAGCAAGGTTATCAAAATCTTATAAAAAGTATCGCAAAAAAATCTCAGGTTGGAATCCATACCTCTTACGAAACTTATAAAAATGAAAATAAACTCCAGAATGAAATCCGGAAACTGGAAGGTCTTATTGAAAGAAAAGTCTACAAGAGCCGTCAGCATTATTTAAGACTTCATTTTAACCAGACTTATCAGAATTTGATTAAGTCCGGAATTACCGAAGATTACACAATGGGATATGCAACTAATATTGGCTTCAGAGCCGGTACGTGTACGCCTTTTAACTTCTACGATTTAGAAAAAGAGGAAGAAACCGGTTTGAAGGTATTTCCTTTTGAAGTTATGGATATTACGTTAAATAAATATAAAGGCTATAACGTCACCGAAGCTATATCATCTATAGAAAGCGTTATAGAGAAAATCAAAAAAGTGAATGGCACTTTCATTAGTATCTGGCATAATGAGGCACTTAGCGACCACGGTCATTGGAAAGGATGGGAAACTGTGTATCGCGAAATGCTCAGGTTTGTTTTTGAAAGTTAAAATTTAAAGTCGGCAGTTGGCCGATATTCCGCCAGGCTATTATCTTTCTATAATTTGTTCAATTTGTTCAATCATTTTTTCATCTGGGTCAAAATATGGTAAAACTTTTTCTTTATCAAAATCAAACAAATCATCATAATCTCCCTTTTGTCTCCAGGTAAATAGTTGAGAAAACATTTTACCAAACTTTTTCGGGATATTTTATTAAATCCTTTTTCGATCCTTTCATTTTATCTTTATCCCTTCTTTTTTTATTTTCTTAAATAACGGAGTAGAAGCATGCTTTTTATTCCAATCTCTCTTAGAGTAAACTAAAGGAGAAATGACTTCACCCGTTTCCAGTTCTAATTCATAAAATTCATCCATTATTTTTGTCTCTATATCAAAAGTAATATTCTTTAAATTAAGCAATACCAATAAATCCCAATCTGAAAGTTCATTGGCATCTCCTCTGGCTCGTGAACCATATAGATAAATTTCAGAGTTTGGATGCTTTGCTTTTGCTAGTTGAAGAATTCTTTCCAATATTTTATCCCGTTTACCCATACTACAAAAATAATGAATTTTATCCCTTTAATAAAGTATAATACCTTCTTTCATAGCCTGACGGAAACATACTAATTTTATTTGCTTTTAGCCTTTTGCTTTTTGCCTTTAGCTTTTGGCAGAGAATTTTCTAACATTTCGTCTTGCTACTTACTCATTCACACCTACTTCTGTAACTGTTAACCTTGCGGTTT
>CAYFRV010000093.1:0-9667 GCA_964345495.1 uncultured Bacteroidales bacterium
CATTTTAATGCATTTTTTTCATTGTCTTTTGGCATCACAAAGAAAATGGTATTTACATTGTCATTATTCGTAATGCACTTGGGATTGCCACATTTGGCAATGCCTTCAATTTTTTCCGGAACTTCGACATCCCGTTTTTCGATTACTTTGAAGTCTTTAATAATATTCAATTTTGCATGTGGGGCGATTAAAGCAATTTTATTAATGTCATTATCCTTAAAGTAGACCTCTGATAGTTTGATGATTGCCTTTCGCCCTAACTTCTGGCTCTCTAAGTTTGTGCCAAAAGTAATTTGGTTGCTGATTTTCTCCAGCCCCAGCATTGATATTACTTTAAACAGATGTTTGGCCGGGATATGATCGATTACAGTGCCGTTTTTTATTGCGCTAACGAGTAATTTGGTTTTGCTGCTGTCTGTCATTGTTGTGGTTTTTATTTAAGTCCTAATATTGAAGTCATTATTGCCATTCTTGTATAAATTCCATTGAGTGCCTGGGTAAAGTAATAAGATTTTTTATTGTCATCCACATCGTCATGAATTTCATTAACTCTTGGTAGTGGATGAAGTATTCTCATATTGTCTTTGGTTCCTTCTAACATTGAATTTCTTAAAACGTATGAGTTTTTCGTTTTTTCATACTCCATCGGGTCAGAAAAACGTTCCCTTTGAATCCTGGTCATGTAAATAATATCAGCGTCAGAAATTACATCTGTTAAATCTGTATGCTCATAATATTTAAGGCCGATGCTCTGCAGGTAAAATTTGTATTCCTCCGGCATTCTGAGTTCTTCCGGAGATATAAAATTAAAGGTAGTGTTAAAATTGCTCATTGCCATAAGCAGTGAATGTACAGTCCTTCCATATTTTAAATCTCCCACCATATAAATATTAAGATTATCGAGTGTCCCCTGCGTTTTTCTGATGGAATAAAGATCAAGCATTGTTTGTGTCGGATGCTGATTTGCACCGTCACCTGCATTGATTACCGGAACAGATGCAACTTCACTTGCATAACGAGCACTTCCTTCAAGTGGATGTCTCATTACGATAAGGTCAGAGTAGCTATTGACCGTTTTTATGGTGTCTTTAAGAGACTCACCTTTTTGGACACTTGAGCTGTCTTTGCTGGCAAAACCGATGACTCTTCCGCCTAACCGGTTCGCTGCGCTTTCGAAGCTAAGCCGGGTACGGGTTGATGGCTCAAAAAAAAGGGTAGCTATTACACTACCCTCTAACAATTTTTGATTTGGATTTTTTTCAAATTCTTCGGCTAAATCCAGAAGTTTTATAATGTCTTCTTTCGAATAGTCGTTGATGGAAATCAGGCTTTTGTTGTTCATTGTTTCAATTTTTGTAGTAAAAATATAATGTTGAATTTAAATTTGCTAAAATATTTGGAAAAAAATTATAACATTTTATTAATAATTTTAATCCGGTTCAATTTTATCTACTTTTAATCCATGAACTTTTTCAAATCTTGCTACGGTTTCTTTTTCCTTGTTTTTTCTTATGCCTATTATAAATTGACATGTAGCTCCAAATTTTTTATCAAGTGGAACAATATTTTCTTCATGTAAAATTTTCATAACATCGTTCATTAAACCATAGTCAAAATGGATGTTGTATTTTTTTTGAATTACTTTTTTAATTATTGAAGCATTCTTAATAGCATCCTCAGCCGCACTTTTATAGGATCGTATCAATCCTCTTGTGCCTAATAGCGTGCCGCCAAAATAGCGAACTACGACTATAAGTACATTTGTCAGGTTATGGGATAATATTTGGCCATAGATTGGTTTCCCTGCAGTTGATGAGGGCTCACCGTCATCATTCATCCTGATGAATTCTTTTTCAATGCCATAGCGATAGGCATAGCAATGATGCCTTGCGTTAGGATGTATTGATCTGACTTCTTCCAGTTTTGTTTTAATTTCATCTTCGCTATTCACAGGAAAGGTAATACCGTAAAACTTACTCCCTTTTTCTTTGTATAATCCTTCCGCGGGTTTTTTTATTGTCAGAAACTCATCTGTTTCCATGGCTATCAAATTATATAGGACAATATATAGATTGCTATTATAGAAAGTACAATTCCTATCCAGTTTATATATGTGAGTTTTTCTTTGAAAACAAGCAGGCCAAGAATAACAGAAAGACTGACAATCCCAATATTGTTCAATCCAAAGACAATTGATCCGTCAAGCGTTTCCGTGGGATTGATTTTATAATTCAGTGCTAAAATCAGAAAGTATATTGAGCCGAAATTTCCTATTCCTAATAAGCTCCCAAGAAAAAGGGTTTTGGGTTTTGTTAAACTTTTAAATGATTTTTTTTGAATCAGGTTTGTTATGACCCCGGTGGCTGTTGCTATAGTGAACAGAACTGCAGAAAAGTAGGTGGAGGCTCCATTATCGATGTATTTGAACTGGGCAAATTTTATAATTGAATCAACTATTCCCATTCCAATGAATAGTATGGCTGGCAGATACAGGTATCTTGGATCAAATCGAATTCCTTGTTTGCGGTAAATAGTAAAAAACACAGACAGGAGTGCGAGTATGATCCCTATCGTTTTCAGTGCAGTGATATGGTCTGTTGGGTCATAAATCAGTGAAAAGGAGATCGGGACAATTACAGACATTTTAGTTGCAACAGTTGTAATCGCAATTCCTGCCGTTTGGGAGGATTTTGCAATAAGGACAAACATAATTACAAAGAGGATTCCTATTATTATTGCGTAGGGAAACCATGGATTGTTATAAAGTGGGAAAATGTCAAGGTTATAATCACTTATCGCATAACTTAATATAGAGGCAATGATGTAGTTAATAATTATTACATCGAAATTTCTTAACCCATACTTATAAACTACCCTGAATATAACAAAGAGAGAGGCTGAAGAGATGATGCTTAAAATAAGAAATACCATTGCTAATTAATTTTTGCAGTGCAAAAGTAATTTCAAAGGACGAAAAAAAAAACAGGTTCTAAATTTGCAGAACCTGTTTTGAAGCATCAAATAAAAAACATGTTAAATTTTTAATTTCTTTTCAAGGTTATCAATCGTTTGTTTAAATTGTTTATCTGTATCAATCAGATTATTAACTGTTTTGCAGGCATGAAGAACAGTTGCATGGTCTTTCCCGCCAATTTGCGAACCAATCGAAGCAAGCGATGATTTTGTTAGTGATTTTGAAAAATACATTGCAACTTGCCTGGCCTGTACAATTTCTCTTTTACGTGTTCTGGAATGCAGTTGATCAGGAGTGATGCTGAAATAGTCGCAGACTACTTTTTGAATGTAATCGACAGAGATTTCTTTTTTCGAATTTTTAACAAGTTTATCAATTACTTGTCTTGCAAGTTCCAGAGTGATTTCTTTTTTATTGAGTGTAGATTGAGCCAGTAATGAGATCAGGGCTCCTTCAAGTTCTCTTATATTAATCGTTATGTTGGAAGCTATATAATCAACTATTTCATCATTAATATCAATACCGTCATGGTATATTTTGTGTTTTAATATGTTGACACGGGTTTCAAGGTCGGGGGCTTGCAGGTCAGCGGATAATCCCCATTTGAAACGGGATATCAGGCGCTGTTCGATTCCCTGTAGTTCGATTGGTGGTTTATCCGAGGTTAGAATGAGTTGTTTCCCTGTTTGGTGAAGATGGTTAAAAATATGGAAAAAGATGTCCTGTGTCTTTTCTTTCCCTGCCAATTCATGTATATCATCGATGATTAATGTGTCAATCATTTGATAAAAATGCAGAAAATCGTTTTTGTTGTTATTTCGGACAGATTCAACAAACTGAGTTTGAAATTTATTTGCATTGACGTAAAGAACAGTTTTTTCAGGGAATTTTTCTTTGACTTTAATACCAATTGCCTGTGAAAGATGGGTTTTTCCTAATCCGGATTCTGCATAAATAAATAAAGGATTAAAAGCTGTTCCTCCCGGATTATCAGCCACGGCTTCTCCGGCGGATCGTGCCAGACGGTTGCATTCTCCTTCTATATAATTATGGAATGAATTTTCCGGATTTAAGCGTGGATCCACGTGGAGTTTTTTAATTCCGGGTATAACAAATGGATTTTTTATTGAGTTTTCCTCGGTTTTTAAAGGGACAGAAACTGGTTTGTTTTTCAATTCCGTTTTATTATTGGTCGGGAACTTAACTGTGTAAGGTTTTTTCTTATTGGCTGAATTGTTCTCCATTACAACACTGTACTCTAATTTTGCATCTCCACCCAGTTCTTTTTTAAGGGTTTTCCTTAAAATATCAATATATTGTTCTTCCAGATATTCATAGAAGAATGGACTGGGAACCTGAATGGTTAATACGTTATTCTCCAGTTTCAATGGGACAATGGGCTCGAACCAGGTTCGGTAACTAATCGCCGGAACATTATCCTGAATAATTTTGAGGCAGCGGTTCCATACATCGATGTGTTTTCTGTCCTTCATTAACTTTTAAGTATTTAAATATTTTGACACATTTTTTAAGGTAAATCAAATTTGGGAAAAAAATCTTTAAAAAAAAACAAATTAAAATTTGTTATTCTGGATAAAATTATATGCTTTTTTCAGTCAGCTAAATAAAATTTTTAAAAAAGTAAAAATAATTTAAAACATTGAAAAATAGAGTATTATGAAAACTTAACGTTAATAAATTGTAATATAAATGTTTATTGTATTTTAATTTAAGTTTTAGAATAAAAGTTATAGTTTGCTTTTATTTTGACTAAATAAAAAGTTTCTTTAATACGAACTGCGCAAATGCCTGCTTGGCCGACTAATGTGCATATAATCTTCAAAAAGTTATTATTAGTAACCAAATGTTTTTTCTGTTTTATTCAGAAAACTGATATTGTTCTTAAATCGTTCTCTCTTTATTTATTTTTCCCAAATACTGATACGTTAATGTATCTTTTAGGGTTTTCTTTGATGTCTTTTATCAGAATGTTCAAATCTTCTGTGGTTTGATTGAGGTTGTTGTAGAGCGAATCATTATTAACTAACAATCCGGCGCTTCCTTCACCTCTGTCTATTTTTTTCAGTATGCTATCAGTGGACGACAGGGTTTGTTCCAGGTGGTGTAGTGTTGCTGTAATGTTTGAGCGTTTTAAAGAATCGGTTATTGCCGAAATATTTGAAAAGGTGTTCGTTATATTATGTTTGTTTTGATTAAGGTTAGACGTGATTGATTCAAGGTTTTGGAGTGTTTTTTCGAGTTCAGATGCATTAGACGTAAGCAGTCGGTCAAGTTCTGCACTGGAATTCTTTAAATGCTTTGATGTAGTGTCGAAATTATTGAGCGAGTTTTGAACACTGTTTCTTGTGTTTTTATCAAATATTGAAATAATGGAGTCTAAGGATGTAATTAAGGTCTCAGCTTTGTTTTTTATGGGTTTGACTTCTGCATATAATCTTTCGGTTAAATCCTGTTGAAGAACAGAGGGCAATGTATCTCCCGGTTGATAATAATTCTTCTTCCCGGTTATGTCTAGCTTTATTGCCTTTGTACCCATTAAATCAGAACTGTAAATAACGACTTTCGAGTTGTAGGGTATTTTAATGTCGTCACGTATAAAAAACTTAACGGTAATGTTCCGCATATTTTCTCCGGAAAGAGCGATGTTTTCAACCATACCTATTTTGTATCCATTTAAATACACCGGGCTTGATTTTTCCAACCCGGCAATATTTTCATAAACAGCATAATAATAGTCATTACTAGAGAAGATATCTTTGCCTTTTAAGAAGTTTATGCCCCAAATTAACAATGCGATTAGAAAAATACCGATTAATCCTATTTTAAGTTCTTTTGACATTTTGCCTATTTTTCTGTTAATTTAATTGCTTTTTCTACTGAAATTGGTTTTTTATTTTTAAAAGCGACAACAAATGCTCCGGGAAAGTCTTTTTTAATTTTCTTTTTCATTTCCACCACTTTATCATATTCACTAAAGCTTCCAATCGTATATTTGTATTTGTCTTCCAATTTATGTTCTTCTATATTTTCATAACCTTTAAAGTAATCCGCATCTTTAGGAATTGGATTGCCTGAAGCTGCAACTTGCAACTTGTAAGTTATGCTGTCGTTCTTTCTGGTTAGGTGTACACTTTTACTATCTATTCTTTTTTTATAAGCTTTAAATGCTTTAAATATTGAATAAGCTAAGTTATCAAGGACTTCTTCTTTTTGCAAATATGCTTCTTCTTTCGGATTGGAAAGAAAACCAGCTTCTACCAGAACGCTGGGCATTGTTGTTTTCCATAACACAAGAAATCCAGCCTGTTTTACTCCCCTGTTTTTTAATGTTGTTTGGTTCTTAAATTCTTCCTGAACAAAGGAAGCGAAGTTTAGACTTTGTTCCAGATGGGTGTTTTGCATTAATGAAAAAATAATGTAGGATTCAGCTGATTTCGGGTCGAACCCTTCATATTTTTCTGAATAATCCTCTTCATAATAGATGGCAGCATTTTCCTTTTTTGCGACTTCAAGATTACCTTCTGTTTTATGAAGTCCCATAGCGTAAGTTTCCGTCCCGTTTGCATGGGCTTTTCTATTAGCATTGAAATGAAGGGAAATAAAAAGGTCAGCTTTATTTTTATTAGCAATTTCTGCTCTTTTAAAAAGAGGGATAAGCGTATCGGTTTTTCTTGTATAAATTACCTTTACATCATCTATTTCATCTTCTATATATTTACCAAGTTTAAGTCCTAGTTTCAAAACAAGTTCTTTTTCCTTAGTTTGACTACCAACAGCTCCCGGGTCTTTTCCTCCATGTCCGGGATCAATTACTACAGTTGTTAAGTTAGATTTTCCGTTATTCTGGGTATAAGAAAATTTTGGAAATAATATTATAATACCTAAAATTATTATGTAAATGATATATAGTTTGGCATGAATTTTTTTATTCTTCATAGAATTGAAAATAATATTTTCATTAGCTTTGATGCTTTGTTCTATTATAAAACTAACACAAAAATAGCATAGTTAAATTGCAAATAAAATTAAGAAAAAATATTTTTAACCTATTTCTCTCTGCCAGTCTTCTGGTTGTTTTTTCAGGAATTGTTTCATCTCCTTTGATCTCCTTTGGTGTGCCTGATTCTATGCAAATTTCCTTTGCAGATACCTCACGCGAGAATTTTTCGCAAGATACAATAAAAAAAGATACTTCAAGACAGGATAGCCTTAAAAAGGATACTTCCAAGAAAGAAAAGCAACAAACTATTTTAGATTCAAAAGTTGACTATGAGGCGAAAGATTCTATTATATTATCCAGAAGGAAAAATAAAGTGTATTTATATGGTGATGCAAAAGTTGTTTATGGTGATATTGAATTGACCGCTGCTTACATAGAATATGCTCAGGACAGCAATATCGTATCTGCCAGTGGTGTTGAGGATTCTACTGGCAAGATGATTGGCTTGCCGGTTTTCAATGAAGGTGGAAAAACTTATAATGCCCATAATATCCGGTATAATTTTAAAAGTGAAAAAGGATATATTCAAAGGGTGAAAACTGAGGAAGAAGGCGGATATTTACATAGCTCTGTAACAAAGAAACATCAGGATAGGGAATTTCATTTCAAAGATGGTAAATATACTACTTGCGATCATGATCATCCGCATTTTTATATTCGTATTTCTAAAGGTAAAGTTGTACCCGGCGAAAAAATTATTGCGGGACCATCATATATGGTTTTAGAAGATCTTCCTTTATATCCTTTGATGATTCCGTTTGGTTATTTCCCTATTCAGAAAAAGCGGTCTTCAGGAATTTATGACCCATCATTTGGAGAGGAAAGCAGAAGAGGATTTTATTTGAAGGGAGGATATTATTTTGGAATAAATGATTATATGGATTTAAAAGTTTACGGAGAAATTTATACAAAAGGTAGTTGGAATGCCAACCTGGATTATCAGCTTAAAAAACGATATAAATACACAAGTGATTTATCAGTTAATTATGACAGACTTTTAATAGGAGAAAAAGGTGCAGATGATTATAAAAACACCAGGGGTTTTCAGGTAAGGTGGACTCACAGGCAATCATCAAAAGCAAATCCTTATAGCAGTTTTAATGCAAATGTGAACCTGAGTTCAACCTCTTACGATAAAGAATTTAGTAAGAATATGCAGGATTATACCACTAATACAAAATCTTCGAACATTTCTTATCAAAAGACCTGGCCTGACTCACCTTTTTCATTTAATGGAAAATTGAGACACAGTCAAAATTCAAAAACCAAGATGGTTAACTTGACTTTGCCTGAGATGTCGTTTGACATGAGCAGACAATATCCGCTCAGACAACTTAATAAAAGCGGGCGTTCAAAGTGGTATGATGATTTGCAGGTAAGCTACAATGCCGATTTAAAAAATAAAATTAATTCCCCGGATAGCCTTCTTCTTAAGAACACTCAATTTTCCGATTTCGAAAGTGGTTTTCAGCATTCTATGCCTGTTTCCTTAAATTTTAAAGTACTTCAATATCTTAATATAACTCCAAAGGCATCATATAGAGGGGTTTTGTTTCCCCGTTATATAGAGAAAAGCTGGGATCCCGACTACATCGATCCTAATGATTCTACGCAGGGGAGAGTAGTTACTGATACTGTTGAGCAGTTGAAATATGCACACTCAATGGAGCCTTCGATCAGTGCAAATATAAGTCCGAAATTTTTTGGAATGTTTCAATTCAAAAATGAAAATTCGAAGGTTAAAGCAATAAGACACGTGCTTACACCATCGGTCGGAGTTAGCTTTAGACCGGACTTAGGAAATATGACTTCGAAGTATTATGATGAAGTGCAAGTTAACAATGAGGGTAAAACACAAGAATATTCCTATTTTGATAACCAATTATACTCTCCGCCATCTTCACCCAGGAAAAGCGGGAATGTCAACTTTGGATTAAGCAATAATATTGAAATGAAAGTCCGCTCACAAAGTGATACAACAGAGAAAACAAAAAAGATTAAGCTGTTAAATAATTTGTCTTTTAATACTTCCTATAACATTTTTAAAGATTCTATGAACTGGTCGCCCATCCGTATTTCTGGTAGAACAAATATGTTTGATGACAATCTGAATATTAATTTTTCGGGTAATTTCGACCCTTATGCGCTGAATGAAAACGGAAACCGTATAGATGTCTCTGAATGGAAAAAGAATCAAAAGTTGGGAAGGTTGACCAGTTTTAATTTATCATTGAGCACAAAACTTGGTCCGGATGGTAAAAGTTCTTCCAATGAAGAGAATGGTTCCGATGAAGGAGGTAGTCAGAAGCAAGGTTACAATCCATACGATTATTTTGATATTCCATGGAATTTGAATTTTAGTTATAATTTGAATTACAGCAAGAGGGCTTTTGAATCGGAAGTTAAACAAACTGTAAGTGTTTCTGGAAATTTTAGTCTTACCGACAAGTGGAAAATAAACTTTGATTCTCATTACGATATTTCAGAAGACAAACTCTCTGCTACAAGTATTTCTCTTGACCGTGACTTACATTGCTGGTCAATGAGTTTCCGGTGGGTACCTGTAGGGTATCGAAAGAGTTACAGATTTGAAATAAGTGTTAACAAAGCTATTCTGAAAGACTTAAAGTACGAGAAGCAAAAAACCTGGACCGATTACTTATAAGCTTGCT
>CAYFRV010000094.1:0-7798 GCA_964345495.1 uncultured Bacteroidales bacterium
AGCCAGTTATTCATAATACCAATTAGGGATTGTGGATTGAACGGCTTAGTTATAAACTCATTGCATCCGGCTTTTAAACATTTATCCTTATCTTCTCCCATTGCATAAGCAGTTTGCGCAATAATGGGGATTTTTTTATCCGTTTGACGGATTTTCTTTGTCACTTCTATTCCATTTATATCAGGCAATCTCAGGTCCATTAAAATGAGCGAATAATCTTTTTTTTGTTGATAATAATCCAGCCCGCCTTTACCTGTCTCAGTGAAATCTAACTTTGCTTTAGTTGGTTTCAGTATTTCTCTCAAATACTCCTGGCTGGTGGGGTCATCTTCCACTACTAAAATATTATAAAACTCCCAATTGTATTCATCTAAGGATGTATTGACGTGTAATCTTTCAGAATTATTTTTCCCTTTTTTATACGGTAAAGTAAAAAAGAAGCATGATCCCTCTCCTACTTCGGAACGTACCCAAAGTTGCCCTCCAAGCATCTCAACCAGGTTTTTCGAGATTGATAATCCCAACCCCGTACCGCCATAATTCCTGGAAGTCTTTTCATCGGCCTGCCTGAACCGGTTAAAAATCGTTTCTTTCTTGTCTTCCGGTATGCCAATTCCGGTATCCTGAACATAAAATAACAAAGTATCCTGGTTTTTTAGTTCATAGCCGAATTCAATTGTGCCTTTTTTTGTGAATTTCAGTGCATTACTAAGCAGATTTGTCAGTATTTGCTTCAGGCGTCCTTCATCCGAATAAATCATACTTTTTTCATATATCAGATCTTTATGCAGCTTAAGCTTTATCTCCGTTTTTTCATAATTCTCCAGTTCTACCTGGTAGTTATTATACAACTCGTACAGCATCTGATTGACATTAAATTCATCATATTCCATCGTTAATTGATTTGCTTCAATCTTTGAAATATCAACAATGTCATTGATTATTTGAAGTAAACTCCCGGCACGATTGTGAATAACCTCCAGAAACTCTCTTTGCTTTTCTTCCGGGAATTTCCTTTCTTTTAAAATTTGGGTAAACCCTAAAATTCCATTCATCGGGGTTCTTATTTCATGACTCATATTTGCAAGAAAAGCTGTTTTTAGCCGATCACTTTCCTCTGCCTTTTCCTTGGCTTCTATCAAATGCTTGTTATAACGTTCCTCCTGAATTTTTGAATGCAATAGCGGAGCTATGTAGTGAGCCAGATTATTAATCAATCTTTTATCTTCTTCGCTATAACCGGTGTTTTTATTTGCCAGAACTACCTGTCCTATTAACCGGTCATCCTGCATCACTGGTGCAGCAATAGCCGATTCTATTGCTACGTGACCTTTAGGCGGATGTAAATTTCCGTTTTGGTATAATGTTTTACCTTCTTTAAGCGATTTACCCCATAATCCTCCCCAGCATTCTTTAGGAAAAACTATGGATTTATCTTCTACACCACATTCATCCCAGATATCATAAGTCAGTGACTGAGAAACCAAATCTCCGTTATCATTAATATACCCAAAATAGCCATAGTCACTTTGAAAAACCTCTCTGAAAATATCAAGCACATATTTATAAAAATCCTCATATCCACTGTTAATAAATGTATTGGAAATGCTGTTCTTAATCTTTAATTCTTCTTCGGCTTTTTTGCGTTCTGTAATATCCCTGGAAATTGTTAGTACAGCTTTTTCTCCCTGGTAATCAATGACCTTTGAATTTAATTCTACTGGTATATGTACTCCGTCTTTTGTAACATGCAACGTTTCAAAAGAATGAGCTCCCTTTTCCAGTATCTCATTCAAACGCTCTTCATATTTTTTATTATTCTCCGGACTATTAATAGCATGGGGGGTCAAATTTAGAATTTCTTCCCGGGAGTAACCTAGTCTTTCACAAGCTATATTGTTTACTTCCAGCATATTACCCTTCAAATCGTGAATATATATAGCATCTGAAGCGCTGTTAAAAAGGGTTCTAAATTTTCGTTCACTATTTTTCAAGGCAATTTCGGCTTGTTTCCTCTCTGTAATATCCTGAAAAGTGCCATGAACCCGTATGCATTTTCCGTTTTCAAATGTTGATTGTCCTTTGGCTCTTACATATCGGTGATTGTTTTTAGCTGTCAGAAAATCCAGCTCCAGGTCATAACCCTCACCTTTCTCTATTGCGTTATTTACAGCCTGACTAATAAGCTTTTTCGAATCCCCCGGATAATAATCCAGTGCCTCATCGATGGTAGGCTCATAATCCATTGGTACTTCATGGATTTTCTTTGTGGTTCTTGTCCAATAAACTGTATTCTTATCAAGATTGATTTCCCAGCCGCCGACTTTTGCAAGATCACCGGTTTCATTCAGCAGCTCTTCGCTGTATTCAAGTTTCTGTCTGTTTTCCTCAAGTTCATTAACGGTCTCCTGAAGTCTGGCATTTGCTTCATTCAGTTCCTCATTTAAAGCCACATACTCTTCGTTCTGTGTTTCAATCTCTTCATTCTTCTCTTTCAATTCGTTCTGATGTTCTACCTGGTCAGTAATATCATGCGCAAGCGCTATCACCATTGTTCCTTTTTGAGTTTCAAAAGCCGTCAGCGTAATCTCGGTATCGATTAAACCGCCATCCCTGGTTTTATGCTTCCAGTAAAATTGCTGCAATTCACCGTTTAAAGCTTCTTCCAGATGTTGCTTCCCCATTCTTGTTGAATCCTTCCCATCCGGTTGTTTCGCCGGCGAAAGATCTTTGGACGGGTCCATTCCGACAAGTTTGCCTCTTTCATAGCCATACATGCGTTCAGCCTGCTTGTTTGCGTCCTGTATTCTCGTTCCTTTAATCAGAAAAAGTCCCTCTCCGGATTGTTCAAAAATGGCGCGGTACTTTTCTTCGCTTTCAAATAGCAAGCGTTCCTGTTCTTTTTGTTTTGTAATATCCCTGGCTATAGTGGCGGCCCCGATAACATGGTTCTGATCGTCTCTTAACGGGGAAATAGACAAAGATATATTAATTGTTTCACCCGAACTTGTAACCCTGGTGGTTTCAAAATGAGTAATTCCCTTTCCCTGAAAAATCTCTTTCAGATACTCATCGATTTCTCCCTTTCGCGATTCGGGAACAAGAAAATCGGGTGTTGCCCCGAGCACATCTTCTTCTTTATAGCCGTATATGTTTTCTGCGCCGGTATTCCAGGAAAGAATTCTTTTACCTTTATCAACACTAACAATGGCATCGTCCGTGGAATTCACAATTGCGCTAAATTGCCGGCTGATTTGTTCTTTTTCTTTTTGATCGGTTATATCAACAACGGTTGCACGGATACTGTCATAATCCTCATCTCCCTTTTTATCAGCAGATTTTACCGGGATACTCTCCATATTTACAAATAAAGAATCCCCGGCAGTTGTTCTCAACTGCAATTCGCAGGTTTGATTATTCCCTGATTTAATGACTTCTTTAAGATGAAAATAAAATGTATCCTGGGCATCCGGATGAATGTATCTTGTGAAAGGCATTCCGGTGATGTCACCACTTTTACTCCCCAGCATTTTGGCTCCTTTATCATTCACATTGACGATATGGTAATCTTTCAGGATAATAAAATAACCTACCGGGGCATTGTTGAAAAGATCGGAGTATTGATCGCGGGAAACCTCCAGTTCGTTTTGTATTCTCTTTAATTCTTCATTTTGCTGCTCCAGCTCAATCTGGTGTATATTCAATTCCTCTACTAAAGATTCCAGATCTTCCTTGTAAAGCGCAGGATCCTGAACTCCATCCTGCTGAAGTATTTTTTCGGCCTTTTTACGTAGCCTTTTGCTTTTTTCTTCGTTGTTTGAACTCATAATCGTTTGTTTTGTCTTTTAACCCAACATCAATTTTCCTGTATCTTGCTGTCTTCTGACTTTTGTCCTGAAATGTCTTCTATCTTTTCCACTGCAAACTCAAAATTGCCGTTTCTGTCATAAACCGGTTTCATTGAAACCCGCAGGTATTTATTCAAATAAGGTTCCCAGTATTCGTTAACCAAGTGACTTTTAGCGGATAAAGCCTTACACGTAACACAGCGCTTCGGTGGGGCTTTAGTTCCATGCATAATCTGAAATGATTTCTTTCCTTTTAACTCTTTTTCCTTAATCTCCACTATATCAAGAAATGCTTTATTGTATTGAAGGATATTGTATTCCTCATCCAACAATATGATCCCGTCATCAATAACATGAACCGTATGTTCCCAAAATTTCATTCGCTTTTCGGTTTGTATCCTCTGAGTTATATCCCTTACCAGCCCAACAAAAGCTTTTATCTGTCCATTTGAATCTTTTAGACTGAATGCACTTGTTTCTCCAAAAAAAGTACTGCCATTCTTCTTTTTGTAAGCAATAACCTTACTAAAACCACTCTCCTCCTCTCTCTTTTTCAAATATTTGCCCATCTCTCTGTACTCTTTATCATCTGCATAAAGAAAAGAGGTGCTTTTCGATTTTAATTCATCCATCTTGTATCCAAACATATTTTCCAGAGCCGGATTAGCATCTATGATCTTTCTATTCTTATCTGCAACCAGGATAGCATCTCTGTTACTGTTGAAAAGGCTCCGGTACTTCTCTTCACTTTCTTTAATAGCAAGCTCCGCTTCTTTTTTCTCTGTAATATCTTCCTGAATAAACACCACGCCATTAACCTCGGCTTGTTGGCTGTACATTGGAGCCCCGCTTATGGACAATAGCCGTTTTTTCTTATTTGGAACTTTAATGTAATGCTGAAAATTGTAAATTGGTTTTTGCTCCTTCATCACCTGGCTAAAAGGCAATTTTTCAGCGGGAATGGTATTTCCATTTAAGTCTGTAATCTCCCATTTTTGATCATCAAAACTTCGTTCATTAATCTGTTTTTGAGTGATACCAAACAGTTCTTCTGCTTTTTTATTGGCAAATGTTATTTTTCCGTTCTTATCCACAATCGTGCTTGCCACCGGATTGTATTCCAGGGTATTATAAATAAGCTCATACGTTTTATCTCTTTCTTTTTCAAATCCTTTCAGCCGTGAAATATCTATAAAAGTTATTATAACGCCATCCACAGCATTTTCCGCTGTACGATACGGTACAATTCTTACCAGATACCAGGGTCCGTCTTTAATTTTAATCTCTGACTCTTTTGCCTGCAGTGTATCCAGAACTCCTTTTATGTCATTTACAAAATCAGCATAAATATGATTAAGCGAAATTTGCTCTATAGGCCGTCCGATATCTGATACTCTGATATTCGTAATCTGCTCGGCAATTTCTGTTATTTTTCGTATGGAAAGGCGGCTATCAACAAACAACACACCGATATTCGTGTTCTTCAACAAATTGTTCATGTCGTTATTGAGCTGCGTGAGTTCCTCAATTTTCTGCTGATGTTCAGCATTGACCGTATGCAATTCTTCGTTCACGCTCTGCAGTTCCTCGTTGGTACTCTGAAGCTCTTCATTGGAAGCGATCAGCTCCTCATTCGAAGCTTGTAATTCCTCGTTGGAGGTTTCTAACTCTTCGACTGTTGCCTGAAGATTTTCCTTAGTATATTGCAACTCATTTTCAAGTTCATTAATCCGCTGCTGGTAATGACTGTCAGCATCAATCGTTTCTACTTTTTTCGTATCAACTTCCGTTTGCTCTTGTTCCTCCTTTTCTTTAAAGCTGACAATATAATAGATCTCCTTTGTCTTCTTGTCGGTTAACATCCTGCCGGAAACACTAATTTCCCTGTTTTCATCCTCATGTAAGCGGATGTTTTCATAAACGACTTCCTTCTGGTTTTTTCCTGCTCTGCGAAGCAGACTGCTAACCATTGTACCGAGCTCGACAGGCAGCATATTGAGCAAATTCAGGCTCATCTGCCCCTGCGGGATGGTCAGAAATTTGTTTGCATTATTGATCGTATGAACAATGGTATAATTCTCATCTATGATAACCGAAGGAGGCACAAATTCACTTAAAAGATCGTCAAAAATACTATCAAGTCGTGGAACCTTACCTCTTGTCTTATCTTGGTATGTATTGACCGTTTTAAGGTCCCTCTGCCGCTTTTGAAGCGAAGGCACACTAAACACTTCATTAACAGGCGGCTTATATCCTGCTTTGTATTTATAGATTTTAGCCTTAGTGTCCAGGGAGTGAAAGCCGTTAGATAACTCTCCTACGGATTCGCTACTTCCCAAAAACAGAAAACCATCTTTATTCAATGAAAAATACATCATGGAAAGGATCTTTTGCTGTATTTCGGAATTCAGGTATATCAACATATTCCGGCAGGAAATCAGATCCATTTTTGAAAATGGCGGATCTTTCAGTACATTATGAGAGGCAAAAACCACCATATTCCGGATATTCTCATTGACCTTATAGCCATCTTCGATTCTTGTAAAAAAGCGGCTCAGACGTTCAGCAGAAACATCCGAAACAATGCTCTCCGGATAAAGGCCAACTCCGGCAAATTCAACAGAATCCCTGTCAATATCAGTGGCAAAAAGCTTTACGTCTCCGCTGACTTTATGATCTTCCATGTATTCTTTAAATAAAATTGCCAGGGAATAAGCCTCTTCACCTGTTGAAGCAGCAAGGCACCATACCCGGATTGGTTTGCTTTTTTCCTTTTTCAACAGTTCCGGGATCACTTTGTCCTTAAGACGCTCAAACGAATCATGATCCCTGAAAAAACGGGTAACGCCGATAAGCAAATCTTTATACAGAATATTGACTTCCCGCTTATTCGAAGCGATAAAACTGACATAATCCTCAATGCTATCATAGCGATTGATGCTGATTCGCTTTTCTATCCGCCGTATTATTGTCGTTTCTTTGTAATTTGAAAAGTCAACACCTGTAACGTCCCGGATGATCATGATAATCTTTGAGAGATAATCTTCGTCCTGAGTTATCTGATTTTCAATTTTTTCAGTTTTCTGGATAAATGGATGCTCCACGTAATTGAGTAAAGCCTCGGGCATTTCACCGGGTGTTAAAATGTAATCAACCATGCCTGTGGAAATGGTGCTTCGGGGCATTCCGTCAAATTTAGCCGACTGATCATCCTGGGCGATTACCATTCCGCCTTGTTCCTTAATACTACGTATTCCAAGCGTTCCATCGCTTCCCGTACCGGACAGAATTACTCCAATGGCATTCGTACCCTGATCCTGAGCAAGGGAGCGCATGAAAATATCGACAGGCATATTCATTGCACGGGAATGATCCTGCTCTGTCAGGAACAGCTTACCGTTAAAAATTGTCATATTCTTGCGTGGGGGAATCAGATAAAGGTTATCGGGTTTTACCTCTATGCCGTCACGCACCCTGTGGATAGCCATTTTCGTGAAACGGGCCAGTAATTCATCCATTAAACTTTTATAATCCGGGGATAGGTGTTGAACGATAACAAAAGCCACACCAGACTCCTCAGGCATATTTTTGAAAAAATCCTGTAAAGCCTCCAATCCCCCGGCAGATGCTCCAATTCCCACTACAGTAAAGCCAAGGTTACTGCTACTGGTTTCTGTGAGAGAAGTTGGTTCCAAGGATTGATTCTTATCGGGTACTTGTTGATTAGTTTGTCCTTCGCTCATTATCAACTATATATGGCATTAAGATAATGATAATAAGTTCCTGAAACAAAGGTTTATTTCTGATAGTTGAGTAAGAAACAGGGAGTATTTTCGTAGGAAAATTATTACGTATAAATGTAGATGTTTAAGGTTTGACGTTTAATGTTCAATGTTTGAGACAGCTTCTATTACCCCTGCCTCAACCTAATAGATGTTGGATGGTAGATG
>CAYFRV010000094.1:7898-9502 GCA_964345495.1 uncultured Bacteroidales bacterium
ATGGCGTATCTAACCAATTGAGAATTATTTCTAAGTTGTAGCTTATTCAATGTTCGTCTGCGGTAGGTGCTGATTGTTTTTACACTCAGAGACAGTTCACCGGCTATGGTGGTAAGCGATTTTCCTTTAACAATTTCACGCATGACCTCATATTCTCTGTCCGTGAGTTTATCATGCAAAGCCTTCTTATTGTATCCGTTGACATAATTCGCCAGCTCCTCGGCCAATTCGGCATTGATATACCGTTTCCCTTTTGCAACCTTTTTTATTGCTGTGATCAATTCGTCAGGAGCGCTTTCCTTGGTAAGATAACCGGAAGCGCCTGCTTTCATTACGCGCAATGCATATTGCTCGGGAGGATGCATACTTAAAATGAGAACCGGCATTTTCTGATTTATATCTTTTAATTGTTTCAATGCATCGATTCCACTTCTTCCCGGCAATGAAATATCAAGCACAACCACATCAAAATGCTCATTTTGCAGCAGGGTAAACATCTCTGAAGCACTGCCGGCTTCCCCTGTAACTTTAATGTCAGCTGTATCTTCCATGAGTTGCTTTAACCCTTTTCGCACGATGGTATGGTCATCTACCAAACAAACTTTTATCATTTTTCAAAAGGAATTTTTATGTTGATCATTGTACCATTTCCGGTATTTTCAATACTAAACTCACCCGACAAAAGCCTTACCCGTTCCTCAATTCCCATAATCCCATAAGAATGATCCTTATTTACATCCTTTTCATTTATTCCGGTTCCGTCATCAGTGATATTCAAAAATAGATATTTATTTTCTATTTCTAATTTTACTTTCGCAGAATGTGCATCTGCATGTTTATAGATATTTGTAAGGCTTTCCTGTATGATTCTGAACACATTAAGGGCAGTTTGCTGTGGAAAATTCACATTTTCATCAGGTAGCTCACTGATGCATTTAATGCCACTTCTTTTTTCAAAATCTTTCAGATACCAATCTAAAGCAGCAATCAAACCCATATCATCAATCAGTTGCGGCCTTAATTCGCTGGACAGTTTTTTGGTTTTTGACAGGGTACTTTGTGTAAGATTGATTAATTCGTGAATTTTAGCAAATAAATTTCTTTCACTTCTAGGAATTTGCTTTTTCATCATGGACAGCTCCATATTGATCACTGTCAGATTTTGACCCAGTTCATCATGAATTTCTCGGGCAATATAGCTTCGTTCCTTTTCAAGCATGATCTGTTGGTGTTCGGATAATATTCTTAAGCGATTCCGCGACTCTTCTATTAACTTTTGATTTTGCATCAATTCAGTGATATCTGATAAAATGGCATAATAGCCTTCGACATTGCCTTTTTGATCAAATTCCGGGATTAGGGTTCCCTGCATATAAGCATGGTAATCTTCCGAATATCTAAAAAATTCATTGTACCGAACCAATTGTCCTTTCAGCACTTTAGCCAGATGAGGTTTTGCTTTTTCATAAGCTTCAGTGCCTATAATTTCATACAATTTTTTCCCTATAATATCCTCTTCCCTGAGATTAAATTTATCCAGGTAAGCCTTGTTCACAAATCTAAACACCCAATTTTTATCCACGTAAGATACAAATTGAGGCAGG
>CAYFRV010000095.1:0-3200 GCA_964345495.1 uncultured Bacteroidales bacterium
CCATTTATATTTGATATAAATAATTGATTGGAATGAAGAAACTTTTGATTATAGATGATGAGTCTTCGACTTCATTGCTTTTAAGATGGCTTTTAAGAGATGAGCCTTATCAGACTTTCACTGCAAACAGTTTTAGCGAAGCGGTGAATTTGCTGAGAAAAAATTCGTTTCATCTGATTTTGCTTGATCTTATCATGCCGGACGTGGATGGTTTTGAAGTGTTGGAGTATCTAAAAACGGATAAAAGGCTGCGAAATGTCCCCGTAATTATTGTATCCGTAAAATGCGACAGGGAAAGTGTTGAAGCCGCTTTGAGAAAGGGCGCCAGGGATTATATTGTAAAGCCTTATAATACGCGGGATTTGCGTAATAAGATAGAAATAATACTTGAAACATATTTATCAACTAAAACGGAAACAGATTGAAATTATGGAACAAAAAACAAATGAAAAAGAAGCAAAATCATACCTGACTTTTAAGTTGGGTGAAGAGCAATTTGGAGTGCACGTAAGCCAGGTGCTGAATATCCTGGAGATGGCTTCCATAACCAAAGTTCCCAAATCACCGGATTATATGAAGGGAGTGATCAATCTCAGAGGCAAAGTGCTTCCTGTGATTGATGCGCGGATAAAATTCGGCATGGAAGAGACGGAATACACAAACAACACATGTATTATTGTCATGGATCTGGAATTGGAAGGGAACACCATAAACATTGGAACTATTGTAGACGGGGTTTTATCTGTAGTTGAGATAAGTGAGTCTGAAGTGGAGCCACCACCAAGCATTGGAAGCAAATTCAAATCGGAATTTATTTATGGAATGGCTAAAGTAGAAGAAGAGTTTGTCATGCTGGTTGATATGCAGAAGGTAATCACTACTGATGAAATGACTGAAATTTCGAATAAATCTAAAGCAGAAACTGAAGAAGCAAACACAGCTGAAGAGAAGGGCTGAGTTGCTTTAAAAAATTAATAAACAATAAAACACTATAATTAAACTTAAATAGGAGGTAATATGAATTTTAAAAATTTAAAAACAGGAACAAAAATACTGTCCGGCTTTTCACTGGTAGCGTTAATAGCTGCTATAATTGGAATTATCGGGGTAGTAAGCCTGAATAATGTTGGCAAATCTTTCCACGAAGTATCCGAAGTAAGAATGCCCAGCGTTGAATATTTGGGTAAAATGGAGGCCAATTTAGAAAAAACCCAAAAGGGGTATATTGAATTGCTTGACAACAATTTAACCCGTTCAGAAAGAAGAGAAATCATTAACGAAATTGAAGAGTACAGGTCAAATTATCAGCATTATAATGAATTGTTTGCCCCGCTCGATCAAACGGAAGAAGAAGCCACCGTTTATGATGAGATGCTGAATGAATTAAAGAATTGGAAAGAAATTAACACACAGCAGGTTGAAAAACGCCATGAAGATTTTATGGAAAGGGATATTATGGCTCCGATGAAATTGGAAAAAAACATCGAGCAATTTATGAAAGATCACTATGCACTGCAGGTGAAAGTAATGAATGCTATACAGAACATGGAGCCTTTCCGGGGTGGAGATGACCACACTGCTTGTAATTTCGGGCATTGGGTGAATGAATACAACACGAATAATGATGTGATTAACAGGATAACCGGAGAAATAGAAGAGTCACACCGGAATTTTCACGATGCTGTTGGTAGAATACAACAATATATCCGGCAAGGAGATAGGGAAGCAGCTATGAACCACTACGTTAATAGTATGGTTCCCGCCGAGAAAAATGTCTTCAGTCATTTTCAATCTATTAATGATGAAGCAGAAGCAGCAGTAGAGGACTTTGAAAAGATGAGTGAGGCACTTTCTAATGAATCCAAGGCTGCCGAAGAGAAGGCTATGGCTTTATTCGCTGAATTACAGGACATCAATACAGAAATAGCGCAGCAGGAAACCGAAAAAGGCGATGAAATTATAGCCCGTAGCAATGCGATGGTTTACGGAGGTATTATAATTGGCGTGATTTTGGCTATGATACTGGGCGTTGTTATTACAAGATTAATTACTTCAGGAGTGAAGCAGGGCGTAGGAATTGCAGAAAAATTAGCCGAAGGCGACCTTACCATTAATGTGGATGAAAAGCTTGTCAATCAGAAGGATGAAATCGGCCAGCTTGCTAAGGCAATGCAAAAGATGGTAGGAAAGTTGAGAGATTTGATTTCGAATGTTAAAGATGGCGCTGATAACATTGCCGCTGCCAGTCAACAGATGAGCTCAGGTTCACAGCAAATGTCTCAGGGCTCCAGTGAGCAGGCTTCATCTGCTGAAGAAGTTTCTTCATCTATGGAAGAAATGAGTTCTAATATTCAGCAGAATACGGATAATGCAAAACAAACCGAACAAATATCGCAAAAAGCAGCGGAAAGAATTAAGCAGGGAAATGAAGCATCCCAGCAAAGTGTACAATCCATGCGCGATATTGCGGATAAAATCACGATCATTAATGACATTGCTTTCCAAACCAATATACTTGCACTGAATGCAGCAGTTGAGGCAGCAAGAGCAGGAGAGCACGGAAAGGGTTTTGCTGTAGTAGCAGAAGAGGTGCGTAAGCTTGCTGAGCGAAGTGCTGAAGCAGCGAGTGAGATAGATGAAAAGTCTAAATCCGGCGTGGAGATTTCTGATAAGGCAGGTAAAGAACTGGAAGAAATTGTTCCTGAAATTGAAAAGACTTCCAAACTGGTTCAGGAAATTTCAGCCGCAAGCAATGAAATGAACAGCGGGGCAGAGCAGGTGAACAGCGCTTTACAGCAGCTTAACCAGGTTACTCAGCAAAATGCTTCTTCTTCCGAAGAGCTTGCAACGAGTGCTGAAGAACTTTCCAGTCAGGCTGAACAACTTCAGCAGCTTGTCAATTACTTTAAAGTTGATGAAGATGTGATGAAAAAACAGCAAAGAGGAAAAAGGGAGTTTGATTTTGCACACATGAGTCAGCAAGCTAAACAACAGCAACAGCAGCAGAGTCAGATAAAAACACATGGCCAGCAGCAGCCTCAACAAACTCAGCAAAAACAAGAGAACACAGGCCATGCTGCAAAAGCATCTAATTCTCAGGAGCAGGGCGTGAATTTAAATATGGAAAGTAAAGATTCGGATAGTTCTTTTGAGAAATATTAAGTTGGATTAGTGCGTATCTTTTAATTTGGGTTAAAAAA
>CAYFRV010000095.1:3300-5385 GCA_964345495.1 uncultured Bacteroidales bacterium
ATTAATGGGTTATATAGAGCGGGTGAAAAAGAAAACAGACCGGCAGAGTATGCTTTCGGATTTTCTTCTAAAAGGAAAGATTATCTATGAACAGGATGAATTAGTGAATGTTGAAATAAATGAATTTGAGCTTTTTGCAGATAGGTCTTCAAATGAACAATCGTTGTATAAATTGACAAATGGGTTACGAGAACTGCTCAAAGCGGATTGGTTCGTTTTAAGAGACAAGATAAAAGAAAGCATTGCTACAAATCAAAATGTTTCCTTCCATCAATACTTTCAGTATTTTGATATGTCCTGTAAGGTGCTGATTATGGCGCCTGTAAAGAATGATGTTGAAATTGTTTTTGTGGGACTTGAAGAATATTCTGAAATCGCTGATTCTTCAAATTCGGATAAACAGTATTTAGATAGTCTTTCACGTATCAATTATGCAATACTGCATTATGGCGATCTGAAATTGGTGTCGAAAGTGATCAAAGATGAACTGCACAAGTCTTATCGTTGGATGGAATTTTTTCTTGATTCATCTTTTACTGCAGATTTCCAGGATGATTTCCAGAAAATTTCCGAAGAATCTTTTAGTATTATCAATTTTGAAAACCGGGACTGTTTCGCGAAGTTGAAAAAGTGGAAGAATTTCTTCATTCTGAATAAAAATTCTAAAACATGCCAGAATTGCAAGGAAGAAAGCTGCGAAATGGGGACATGTATAATCATTCCGCTAAATTATATTGATGATTTCTATGGAGGTATGGTAGTTTCCTTTAATCCGGATGATATTTACAATGTTGATATGATTGAATTTTTGCAGGAGGTGGCTCATAATTACTCTTCTCTTTTATATTATTATGCACTTTCGCATCGTCCTTTGCAGGCGAAAAATAAGATTGAAAATTATTATTCCCGGCTGAAGGAGCGAAATGCTGAACTGGAAAAGAAGAATGAAGAACTTCAGATGCTCAATGAAGAAAATCGCAAAGCAAAGGAAAAAGCGGAAGAGAGCGATCGCCTTAAATTGGCTTTCTTAGGTAACATGTCCCATGAGATAAGAACACCAATCAATGGAATTGTAGGGTTTTCACAAGTGTTAAAAAATTGCAACCTCGATGACAAAGCTGCTTCTTATGCTGATATTGTAATCGATAGTAGTCACCGGCTCATGAAGTTGATGGATAATATTATAAGTTATTCAAAATTGCAGGCCAACCAGGTAGAAAACGAGCTGCTTTCGTGTTCACTGAACAAAGAGTTAGATGATATCTTTCTGAAATATACTCATCAAGATATAAATAATGAATGCAAAAATGTTGAAATAAAGAAGAATTATTCACTTGAAGCTCCCGCAGATAATTTGAAACTGAGTATTGTCAATCTGAAAGGGATACTGAATAATCTACTGGACAATGCATGTAAATTTACTCATGAAGGATCTATACAATTATCCTATAAAATGTTTAGTGACTATTTGCTCTTTTATATAGAGGATACAGGTGTCGGAATACCTCCGGATAAAATAAATGTAATATTCCGTCATTTCCGTCAAGGCGATGAATCGAAAGTTCGCGAATACGGAGGATTAGGATTAGGGCTTTCAATTGTAAAGGAACTGATAGAAGTGGTAAATGGCAAAATATGGGTAGAGAGCAATGAAAATGCAGGGACAACCTTTTATTTTGCAATTCCTTACGAAATTCCTGAAACAAACACAGTGATTTCCAAACCCACAGCAAAACTTGATATTAACGATATTTTAACACATAAGAAAAAACATATTGTGGTGGTTGAAAACGACCCTGAGAGCAGTGATTCCATAAAAGAATGGCTTGATGAAAAGTATCATGTAAATGTTCTGAAAACCGGAGAAGAAGCGTTGGAATATTTTGGGCATCATTATCCTGCAGATTTAGTGTTGGTTGATATTCGGTTGCCTGATATGAGCGGTGTTGACCTGATAAAACAAATAAAGGAAGCTCTTCCTCATATTCCGGTTTTAGCGCAAATTGCTGATCTAATAGCAAAAGACCGCAAAAAATGCATTATCGCAGGTTGTGATGATTTTATAGTAAAACCCTGGGATAAAGA
>CAYFRV010000095.1:5485-9451 GCA_964345495.1 uncultured Bacteroidales bacterium
TTTTATTTAAGGAAATTAGAAATTAATGGAAGCCTGGAGGTGGTTCATCATAAAATATAGAAAACTAAACATTATGAATCTCTAAATGTTAACTTTGATCAAAAAAGGTTAGTTCACTTAAAAATGATTTAGCAGCCTTTTTTACTTTAATAATAAATAAATGAATAGGGCATATCTTTTCTTGTTGTTTTGGATAATTATGTTTGCTGGTTTAAGATACTCAGCTTCGGCAGTAACAATAGATTCATCAAAAAAGATCATTGTTGGAGGCGACTTCGACTATAAACCCTATACATTTCTTGACAGTAATGGAGTAGCTAGAGGATTTGATGTTGATCTCATAAAATATATTGCTGAAGAATACAATCTCGAGTTGGAGTTTCGGTTGACAAAATGGGATCAGGCATTAGCAAAACTTGAAAAGGGCGAAGTTGATGTATTGCTTTCGGTGCTATATACAGAACAACGGGATACAGTGTTTGATTATACCATTCCATATAATGAGGATTACTATGGAATATTTATCCGTGAGGATTCCAAAATAAAAGAAATATCAGACCTTTCAAAAAAACAAATCATAAGCCTGAAGGGAGATGCCTCGATAACGAGATTTCTCGAGCCAATGGCACTTTTTTCAAACACAACACTGGTTAATTCCCTGCCCGGGGCAATTCAGCTTCTTTCCGAAGGAGAAGGTGATGCAGTTCTGGCTCCTTATTCAATTGGTATGGAAGCTGTAGAAGAATTAAATATTCAAAATGTTAAGGTTGACGGCCCTTCAATAATGCCTATTCTCTATCGGTTTGCAGTAAAAGAAGGCAATTCTGAACTACTTTCTATTCTAAATGATGGAATTGATTATGTAAAAGTTTCGGGAGGAAAAGAAAAACTTACAGAGAAATGGGATTTTCATGAACGAAATGAAGTTTCACTGAAGAAAGTTATAAATTATGTAGAAATTGGCTTAATCCCGATATTGCTGATAATAACAGGTCTGTTTTTATGGACAAAAACACTGAAAAGAAACGTAGCAAAACAAACTCAAATGCTCCGGGAAAAAACGACAGCCCTGGAAAGACTCAATGCTACCAAAGATAAACTGTTTTCTGTAATCGCCCACGATCTTCGCTCACCCTTTAACAGTATTCTTGGACTATCGGAAATTTTGCTAAATGACAATCATGATGTGAACGAGTCAAAAAAGCTTGTAAAACATATTCATTCTTCAGCCAAAAGTACGCTTGTTTTAACTGAAAATTTGCTAAGCTGGGCAAAAACGCAAACCGGACAGATAATGTTTGAACCTGAACAAATAAAATTAACAGAAATTGTTGAGGAAGTTGTAGAATTAATCAGCACTTCAGCTAGATTAAAAAACATTTCTGTTGACTATAAACGATTGCCTGAGCTTAATTTGGAGGCGGACAGGAATATGCTTAAATCCATCCTCCATAATTTACTTTCCAATGCAATAAAGTATACGAATTTAAACGGTACCATCAGCATTAATGCAAAAACTGAAGAAAACCAGACTAAGATAACAGTTTCAGATAATGGTGTGGGTATGGATAATGAAACAAAAGATAGTCTTTTTTACATAGGCTCAAAGTCGACCAAAGGAACTGCCAGTGAGGAAGGAACGGGTTTGGGCCTGATCCTTTGCAAAGAGTTTGTGGAAAAGCATGGAGGAAAAATCCGGGTGGAAAGTGAATTGGGGAAGGGCAGTCAGTTCTGTTTCACTATGCCTCTCATTTAGAAAGGTTGCCAGTCTCATAATAAATTTATTACCTTTTTGTTGTTACGTATTTCTATAATCTATAACTTGATTTATATTTTAAAATTTATATATAATAAAACAATACCCCAGAAATAATTGCCTATGAATCGAGATTATACTTCAAAGTTAGAAGCGCGAATAAAAGAACTGGAGCATCAAAATGAACAATTAAAGAAATCCCTCCGCGAAAGTGAGGAAAGAAGTAGAATTACCCTGAATTCAATCGGAGACGCAGTGATTTCAACAGATAAGGAGGGAAATGTTGTTCAGATGAATCTGGTAGCTCAAAAACTGACAGGCTGGGACGTAGAAGATGCTAAAGGTGAGGCTTTTGATGAAGTATTCAATATTTATAATGCCCATACAGGCGAGAAGGCAACTACTCCCATCAATAAGGTATTGGAAAAGGGCACTGTTGAAGGGCTTGCAAATCACACCAAACTCATATCGAAAGATGGAGACGAGTATCAGGTTGCAGATTCTGCCGCCCCTATAAAGGATGATCAGGGTAATATCTATGGTGTTGTTGCTGTATTCAGAGATGTAACAGAAGCGTATAAAAAGAATCAGCAGATCAAAGAAAATAAGGATTTTTTAGAAACCGTTTTTCAAAGCATTCAGGATGGAATCAGCGTGCTGAATACAGATTTGAGCATCCGTTATGTGAATCATGTTATGGAAAGCTGGTACGCTGAAAATATGCCGGTTGTAGGTAAGAAATGTTACCAGGCCTATCACGATTCCTCCGTTCCGTGTGACCCCTGTCCTACATTGCGTTGTATGAAGACTAAAAAAACCGAAACCGAAATAATCCCCGGTTCTCCCGCACCAAATTCTCCCGTGAAATGGCTTGAACTTTACAGTTATCCCATTATTGATTCTGATTCGGGTGAAGTAAACGGTGTGGTGGAATTTGTTAGAGATATTACTCAGAAGGAAGAAGCAGAAAGAGAGTTAAAGAGACATAAAGACCTTCTGGCAAAATCACAGGAAATTGCCCATGTTGGAAGTTGGGAATTGGATTTGACAAAAAACAGACTCATCTGGTCTGATGAAGTTTACAGAATATTTGGATTGGAACCACAGGAATTTGAAGCTACCTATGAAGCCTTTTTGGATCGGGTGCATTCTGAGGATAGAAAAGCCGTATCAGATGCTTATGAGGGATCAATAAAAGAAGGAAGTGATCACTATGAGATTGAACACCGAATCGTTAGAAAAAAGAATGGAGAAATAAGACATGTTTATGAGCGATGTGAGCATGAGAGGGATGAAACAGGGCAGGTTATCAAATCGACAGGGATAATTCAGGATATCACAGCACAAAGGCAATCTGAAGAAAATTTCAGGGCACTTTTTGAGAATGCGCCTATAGGTGTTTTTCGAACAAATTCCAAAGAAAAACCCTTGATGGCAAATAAAACAATGGCTAATATATTAGGCTTTGAAATGCCGGAGGAAGTCATTGAATATTATGATGACCTGGCTGAACAGCTTTATGTTGATCCTCAAAGAAGACGTGAATTTCTCCGGATAATGAAAGATCAGGGATGGGTTGAGAATTTTGAATATGAGGCAAAAAGAAAAGACGGGAAACATATATGGCTTTCCATGACGGCTAAGTTTTCTAATGAGAAGGATGACAATGATTTTGTTATTGATGGATTTGTCTCTGATATTACTGAGCGTAAGGAGACCGATAGAAAACTGGAAAAAAGGGAAAATTTTATTTCCGCCCTGCTTAATAATCTTAATGTTGGTGTTGTAGCCTGTGATGCAGAAGGAATATTGACCTATTTCAACAAGAAAACCCGGGAGTTTCACGGCCTTCCCCTGGAAAATATTCCACCGGAAGAATGGGCGGATTATTATGATTTGTATAAGGTAGATGGCCAAACTAAAATGAATACGGATGAAGTGCCGCTTTACAGGGCTTTAAACGGAAAGTATTTCAATGAAATCGAAATGGTTATCAAACCCAGAGAAGGAAACGCATTATCTGTTTTGAATTCCGGTCAGCCCCTTAAAGATGCCCGGGGTCATATAATCGGTGCTGTGGTGGCCATGCATGACATCACCGAACGCAAGCAGTCTGAGTACAAACTCCAAAAGCAATATGAAGAGTTAGAAACTACTGAAGAGGAGTTAAGGGCATCCAATGAAGAATTACATGAGGCAAATCAAAAACT